>DATEHJ010000498.1:0-11506 GCA_035279645.1 Gemmatimonadaceae bacterium | reverse complement strand
TTCGCGCAGGCGATGAGCAGCACGAATCCGACCGTGCCGAGCACCACCCAGAGCACGCGGCCGATATCGCCGACGACGATGTCGCGAAGCGGCGTGACCATCGGCCGCAAATGCACCTGTTCCAGCATCGACATCGTGAGTGGGCTCGGGAACTCGGTCACGATGCGGGGCATGATCCGCGTCAGCTCGGCGGTCGCTGCTTCGCGCGTCACGTTAGGCGCGAGTCGCGCGACGACCGCATAGTTGAAGCTCGCCGGCTCGACTCTCGCCGGGCTCAGTCCCAGCGGCAGCCAGAGCTCCGTGCTCGCCGCCGGGAATCGGAAATCGCCCCGGAGCACGCCGATGACCTCGCGCGACACGCCGTCGACCGAGATCCGCTTGCCGATCAACAATGGATCGCCCGCGTACCGTCGCTGCCAGAGCCTCTCGCTCAGAATGACGACGGGCGCCGCGCCAAACCGATCGTCGTCATCGAGAAAGATGCGTCCTTGGAGTGGAGCGATGCGGAGCAGCCGCAAGACGTCGACACTTATGAGACTGGCCGGGACGCGTTCGGATGCCGCGCCTCCGCCCTCGGAACTCTCCAGGTTTACCGCTTCGTCCTTGTACGCTCCAACGCCGGTGAAGGCGTGGCTCTCGCGCCGGTAGAGCAGGAAGCTCGCGTCCGACTGCTGGACGTGACTGATCCCAGAGAGTTGCAGCGTGTGCGAGAGGTCGACCAGCTCGTCCGGGTGATCGTACGGCAGTGGACGTAAAAGCACCGCGTTCACGACGGTGAACACCGCGGTGGTCGCGCCAATGCCAAGCGCCAACGTGAGCGTCGCGGTGACGGCGAAAGCGGGTGCGCGCCGTAATCGGCGCGAGGCGTGACGAATCTCTCTCGCGAGGGAGGCCATGGAGGTGTCCTGGTTGAGACGACGCCCCCTACGGCCGAAGCATCACGCCGGTTGCACGGGTCGAGGGCTACTGAATCTTTCTCACCACGTCGCGGGCGATGAAAACATACCACGCGAACGGGTCGGGCACCTGCAACGTCATCACAGAATCACGAAGTGCCAGGGCGTCCACCCGCTGTCCGTGCTTCATTGCGCAGCGTCCGCGCACCGCGGTCGGAAGCACGCCGTCCTGTCTCGGCGCTTTCGCAATTTGTGGGAGCGCTTGCGTGCAATGTCCAGCCATCAGCCAGCTGAGTCCACGAAAGGACTGTACGAACTGCTTCGCGCTTTGTTCGCTGTGCGACGCCTCGTATCGATCGAGCGCGTTCAGCGCTGAGTCGTGTTGCGAGGTGAGGACGAGCATCTCGATCGTGTCGCCGAGTGACCCTCGCCCCTCGAGCGCCTGCGCATAGTGCACTGCCGCACGAGCGGGTCGTCCATTGAACACGTCGATGAGCGCAAGCCCATGATGAGCCCAGCGAATCAGACTGTCGACGGAAATCGAGTCGTGTCCCGAGAGAACGGCGTTATATGTCCGAGAGGCCTGGCCATACTGGCCGTCATACAGGAAGGTGTCGCCGAGCTCGAGCCGGTACGTCGCGAGCTGTGCGGGCGACGGCTTGGCACGCATCGCCTGCATGAGCGTCATGCGCGCCTCGTTGACTCGGCCCTCGTTGACCAGCGCCGCCGCGGCGTTGCCCACCGAATCACGACCGGTCGTGCCCGCGCGCTGCGATTGCGCGGCGGACGACAACGCCGCGATCGACAAGAAAACCACGCTGCCACTGCGCACGAAAACGAACATAAGATCCTCTCCTCTCGAGAGCTCGCCACCACATTGGTGACCTGCACTCCTTGCACGCCCCACGCCACCATGAGCTTCAACCGGGCGCTCGCCCTGCGTTGACAAGCCGATGAGCTGACCTACGTTCGGCATCACCATCCTTTCGTGAGCTGACCCAGATGTTCTGGCAAGGTTTTGACAGTTCGTATCGCGCGCCGAGCGTCTGGCGCATCGCGCTTGCAATGCTCGTTTCGGTCGCTCCGTCCGTGCCGGCGCAGCGGCAGGCCGCGGCCCAGCGTCTCGATCAGCAGGTTGCGCCACTGCGCGTGATCGACCCGACGTTCATCGACACGAGCGCCAAGGCGTGCGCCGATTTCTTCCTCTTCGCGAATGGCGCATGGCTCGCCCGCGACACGATCCCGGCCGCGTACTCCTCGTCAGGCGTGAGCCGCGATATGGCGGACCGGAACGAGCTCGTCGTCCGCTCCGTGCTCGACGAAGCCATGGCAAAGCGCTCCTCGCCGGAGACGAACGCGACACAGCGCAAGCTCGGCACGTTCTACGCCTCGTGTATGGACTCCGTCGGTGCCGAGTCGAAGGGCACGACGACGCTGCGGCCGATGCTCTCGAAGATCGACGCGATCAGCACCCCCGCCGAGTTGCTGACGCAGACCGCCGACGTTCAGAGCAAGGGCGGCAACGCGCTCTTCGCGTACTCGCCGGCGGCCGATGCGCACGACGCGGCGCACTACATGGTGTGGCTCGCGCAAGCGGGGTTGGGGATGCCGGACCGCGACTACTACACCGACGAGGGCCCGGCGGCGGACTCGCTCCGCACTGCGTATGTGGACCACATCGCGAAGGTCCTGTACCTCTCCGGCGAGGACGTGCGCGCTGCCGGCAGCGACGCGACGCGCATCATGGCGCTCGAGACCGAGTTGGCCAAGGCATCGACGCGCCGCGTCGACTTGCGCGATCCCGCTGCAACCGATCACCCCATGACGCTCGCGCAACTGGCCGCGCTCGCGCCTAACGTCGATTGGGCGGCGTACTTTCGCGACATCGGACTCACCGCGTCGATCACGAAGGTGAACGTCGCGAATCCAGATTTCTTCAAGCGCGCAAGCGAACTGCTGGCGTCCACGCCGCTGCCCGACTGGCGCGCGTACCTCCGCTTTCACGTGCTCGCGCAGGTGTCGCCGTGGCTCAGCGAACCGTTCGTGAACGAGGACTTCGCCTTCAGTTCACGCTTCACCGGCGCAAAGGAGTTGTTGCCGCGTTGGAAGCGGTGCGCGCGCGAAACCGATCGTTTGATGGGTGAAGCGCTCGGCCAGGCGTACGTGACGCGGACCTTTCCACCCGCGGCCCGCGCCAAGGCCCGGGCGGTGATCGACGACATTCGTGAGGCATTCCGGAATCGCTTGCTCCGCCCAACGTGGATGTCGGATTCGACGCGCGCCCAAGCGATCGACAAGCTGGCAAAGATGTCGGAGAAGGTCGGCTACCCGGATCGCTGGCGCGACTACTCGCGACTGGTCGTCGGTGAGGGCGCGTTCGCGCTCAACGTGCAACGGGCGAACGCGTTCGAGTGGCGCCGCGTCGTCAATCGGCCGGGGCTTTCCGTCGACAAGACGGAGTGGGCGATGACCGTGCCGACCGTGAACGCGTATTACGACGCGACGGTGAACGAGATGGTGTTCCCCGCCGGCGCACTCGTGCCGCAGACCTTCGATCCCGCCGCGGATGACGCGGCCAACTACGGTTCACTCGGCGGGAGCTGGGCAGGTCACGAGCTGACCCACGGCTTCGACGACGAGGGTCGTCACTATGACGCCGCGGGCAACTTGCGAGACTGGTGGTTGCCCGCGGACTCCGTGCACTTCTCCGAGCAGGCGGCGTTGGTGGTGAAGCAGTACGACGGCCACATCCAGGTCGACACGTTTCACGTCAACGGACGGCTCACGTTAGGCGAGGACATCGCCGACTACGGTGGGGTGCTCACGGGCTACGACGCCCTCCAGCGCGCGCTCCAGCGCAACGGCCGCCCGGGCTCCATCGACGGCTTCACCCCCGAGCAGCGGTATTTCATCGCCTACGCACAGAGCTATCGTCAACACAATCGACCGGCGTTTCTCCGCACTCGCCTGACCGTCGATCCGCACGCACCCGAGGAGTGGCGTGTCAACGCGCCGCTCTCGAACATGCCCGAGTTTGCAGCCGCGTTCCGCTGCAAGCCGGGGGATCCGATGGTCCGGCCGGCGGAGGTTGTTCCGCGCATCTGGTAGCCGCGGTGACGCTGGTTCCGTTGCGACACGGTCCAGTACGCTCACCGCGCAGCAGCCCGAGCCACGGCGCCCGCCGTTCATGACACGCCGCCGCCATTCATATCTTCGGCGATGGAACCCGGGACCAATCCGTGGTCCCGCAAGTATCACCCTCCGAAGTGTCATGACGCCCACGCACGAGGCGTGGCGCGTCGCAGGTCTCACAAACGGAGAAGAAGCATGCGTAGGACATCCATGGCCATGGCGCTCAGCCTGGCTCTTTCCCTTGGTGCGGTTGGCGCCGCCGCCGCGCAGTCGGCGCAGGCGCCGCAGCGCGTCGAACACGCTGGGCGGGGTTGGGGACGCGGCCCCGGCAAGGGCCTCATGAAGGGCATCAACCTTAGCGCGGATCAGAAGGCTCGTCTGAAGGAGCTGAGAAAGAGCGAGCAGTCCGATGCGTCAACCCAGCAATTCCGCAAAGCTATGGCCGACGCCCGCGCGGCGCGGCAGCGCGGTGACACGGCGGCGGCGCGAGCGCAGATGCAGGCGCTGAGGCCGCAGATGGAACAGGCGCGCGAACGCCAAGTCGCGTCGATCCGCTCCATCCTCACGCCCGATCAGCAGAAACAGTTCGACGCGAACCTCGCGCAGTGGAAGCAGCACGCGGGCGAGCGGCGAGGAGGCCGCGATGGGACGCACAGCGGCCGGCAGACGGGAGCGCCTAACGAGCAGTAATTCGTTGACGAGTTGCAGGGCAAAAGGCCCGCCGGGATGTCCCTCCGGCGGGCTTTTTGTCGTATCAGGCATTGGCGTGCTCGAGATGTGAGCGTCCACACCCGGACCTCCACGGGACAAGCGGCACGCCCGGTGTGATGAGTTGCGCAACGGCGCGTGATACGCGGACTCCGCGGTGTCGTCGATCGTTAGGCATGAACAAAGCCGTGACGTCGTTCACAAAATCCTCACACCAATTCCTGAAACCAACGCTCCGACGCAGGCGTCTAATCGGGCATGTCACTCAGAGGAGTTTCACGTATGCTGCAACTTCGACGTCTCATGATTGCTACCGCGCTCGTCGCGCCCATTGCTGCATCCGCTCAAGTACCGAGCGGATGGCAAGCGGTCACCGACGGCTCCGGTGAATACACCGTCCGCGCCGACGGCCCGCGCCGCGACGGCGGACAGGGCTACGCTGGCGCCACCATCAAGGCGAACACCGAAACGCCGCTCGGCTCGGCGATGCTGGCGCAGAGCATTCGCGCCGACGCTTTTCGCGGCAAGCGCATTCGCCTCTCCGGATATCTCAAGACGATCGGTGTCAACGAAGGAACGGCGGTGCTCTTCATGCGCGTCGATGGCGATGGTGTCGTGCAGACCTCTGACTACATGCAGAACCGCCCAGTGATGCTCACGACCGATTGGGGGCGACAGGAGGTCGTCCTCGACGTCCCACGCAATGCCATTGGCATCACCTATGGCTTCATGCTCGGGGGCTCTGGACAGACCTGGCTCGATGACGTTGCGATCGATGTCGTCGGCGATGATGTCGCGACAACAGGTCACAGCGGAGGACTCTTCCCCGACGCGAACAAACCGCTCGACCCGCGCGAGCGCGAGAAGCGCCGTCGCGAGCAGGAAGTGGCGTACCGCCGCGCGGCGGACGCTCCAGTCAACCTCGCGCTGCACGCCACCAGCGTGCCGGTGGTTGTCGCCGCGGGCGGGGGAGCGCGATAGCGTCGACCGCTCGCATTTGACCGGGAGGCAGCAGTTGGCGTCATTATTTCGGAAGCGCATGTTCACGAAAAGCTTTCGATTTAATGCCTGCCTCCCCGCGTTCACTTCTTCGTATCACCCTCGTAACGATCCTCGCTGCCTGCGCGTCAGGCGACGAGGATCATTACGTTCGCGGACACGGACTAAAGGTCGCCTCGCTGCGGCCGAACATGCGCGTCGCGGTGTATCAGGCTGCCCTCGGCGCGGCGTTCGAGCTGAACGATCCCGCGCTCACGCTGCTCCTCGACCGACGTGTGTTATCGCGCGCGGGCGGCATGGGCGAAGACGGGAGGTTGCCGGGAACCGTAGAATCGGAGCTACGCAACCGCGGTGTGATTCACGGGACATGCGAGCCTCCGATCACCGCTTCGCGCAAGACGCCCCAGTGTATCGCGCGCGGCCCCGGTTACGTGGTGCGCTTCTCGGACGTTCTCGCGCGGGGCGGTGATTCGGTAGAGGTCTACGTCGCCGCGCAGAAGTATGACACGCCTAACAACGGCGGAACCGAGTCGCTGCGCTTCGAGCGTGCTTACCAACTGGTGCGAAAAAACGACTCCTGGGAGCCGACGCGTGAAGCGCGCGTCCGCGAGACGACGCCCGCGAATCCAACGACGCCGAACCCGAAGAGCTGACCCGAGCGGCGCCGAGCCCCTCGCGACAACGATTCACGCTGCCCTCACCGATAGCCAATGTCCCCCGACAGCGCTACGGTGCTCGGCATGAACGCTCCGCTCCCACGCGCGATCTCGCGGCCGCGTGAGTCTTCGAGAACGCCCTCGGCGAGATACAATCGCTTCGAGCGCGATACCACTCGGCCGCGACCAACGATCTCTCCTTCGCTCACCGGTAGCGTGAGATAGAGATTGAACGACACGGTCAGGACGAACACGTCCTCGACAATCGAGTTCGCGGCGAAGAACGTTGCGTCGTCCAGCACCTTGAAGTAGACAGCGCCATGCGCCGCATGAGCGGCGTGATGGAAGTCGGGGCGCACCGTCATTCGCAGTTCGGCAACGCCTGCCTCGGGTATGTGCAGCCTTGGCGCGAAGTACTCGTTTATTGGTGCCGCCGCGTACATGCGCTCGAGACGACGAAAGTGCTCAGTCATGTGAGCAAAATAGTGGCTAGGGGCTAGTGACTAGTTGCCGTACCAGCCACTAGCCACTTGCCTGTGGCCACTCAGCGCTCGAAGTTCGTCCGTCGTGCTACTGCCTCTTCTCGGACTATTTCAGACGCTCTCCGGCGCATCGGCGCCCGCCGCGACCTATAGCGGCCGGAGTCACGCCATTCACGCGCGCGCCCCACGGCTCGAGGCCGAGGTTCGCATCGATGGCTCTCTCGACGAGCCGGTATGGTCGAACGCCATCCGCCTCACCGACTTCTCCGAGTTCTCGCCTAAGGACGGACTCCCGGCCGAAGACTCGACTGAAGTCCTCGTCTGGTATTCGCCGACTGCGATCTACTTCGGCGTACGAGCGTACGAGATTCACGGCGGACGCGCGGCGGTGCGCGCCACCCTCGCCGATCGCGATAAGATCACGACCGACGATCAGATCCAGATCCTCCTCGGCACATTCGGCGATGGACGCCAGGCGCTGGTGTTCGGCGTCAACCCGTTAGGCGTTCAGATGGACGGCACGATCGTCGAACAGGGTGTGAGCCGGTCGCAGGGCTTCATCGTTACTTCGGCGGGACGTGAGGCGCCCGATCTCAGTCCGGACTACGTCTATCAGTCAAAGGGACGGCTCACCGACTTCGGGTACGAGGTCGAGATCCGAATCCCGTTCAAATCGCTGCGATATCAGGCCGCCGACGTGCAGAGCTGGCGGATTCAGGTTGTACGCGAGGTCCAGCACTCGGGGCACGAGCAGACGTGGACGGCGGCGAATCGTTCTGGCGCGTCGTTTCTCGAGCAATCGGGAACGATCGACGGCCTCACGGATCTGCGCCGCGGCCTGGTCCTCGACGTCAATCCCGAGATCACGCAGCACACGTTAGGTGCGGCGAACGCGAGCGATCGCTGGGAGTACGCCGCCGAGCGTCCGGTAGTGGGAGGGAACGTGCGCTGGGGCGTTGCCGAAAACATGACGCTCAACAGCACCTTCCATCCGGACTTCTCGCAGATCGAAGCCGATGCCGGCCAGTTCGTCTTCGATCCGCGCTCGTCGCTCTACTTCGCCGAGAAGCGACCGTTCTTCCTCGACGGAATCGAGCAGTTCAATACGCCGAATCAGCTGGTGTACACTCGCCAGATCGTGCAGCCGGTCGCGGCGGCGAAGCTCACCGGAAAGGCCGGCGGCACCGAGATGGCATTCCTCTCTGCCATCGACGACCGGTCGTCGTCCTCGACCGGTGAGGACCATCCCGTCTTCAACATCTTCCGGTTGCAGCGTGGGCTGGGTCCCGCTTCGCGCATCGGTGTCACCTACACCGACAAGGTCGATGGCAAGAGCTCGAATCGCGTCGCCGACGTCGACGCGCGCCTCGTGTGGGCGAAGTTGTGGAGTCTTCAGGCACAGGCAGCCGGAAGCCGAACGCACACGGCGGAGACTGGACTGACCGAGGACGCACCTCTCTGGAACGCAACGGTGCGGCGGACCGGTCGATCCTACAGCGCCCGTTATGCGTTGACCGGCATCAGCGATCGGTTTGTGGCCGGCAGCGGGTTCATCAGCCGGCCCGGCGTAGCGCACGCCTCGCAGGAGCAGCAATTCACCTGGTATGGTCGCCCCGGCGCGCTCATCGAGAGCTTCACCTTCGACCAGACGGACGATTTAACTTGGCAGTATCGCAAGCTTTTCAACCACGGTGACGCGATAGAGAAGAAGTGGCACTTCTCGACGGGCGCCGCGTTGCGCGGTGGGTGGCAGGCCGGCGCGTCGGTGTACTGGGAGACATTTGGTTTCGATACGGCGCTCTTCGCGAACTATTACTACGCTCGCACGGTGAACGGTGTCACCGACACGGTGAAGTTCACCGGCGTGCCGCGCATTCCTAATCGCGACTACGTGCTCAATTTCAGCACGCCGACCTGGAGCACCTTCTCGGCGAGCCTGCTGCTGATCTTCGGACAGGATGAGAATTTCTTCGAGTGGGCGCAAGCAGACATCCTGTACGAGAACTGGACGCTGGCCTGGAGACCGACGCAGAAGTTGCGCGTCGACGGCACGTATCAGCTGCAGGGATACGTTAGGCGCAGCGACCAATCGACCGTACAAATCGGGCGCATTCCGCGCCTCAAGATCGAATACCAGCTTTCACGCGCCGTATTCGTGCGCGTCGTCGGCGAATATGATTCGTCGAAGCAGGCGGCGCTGCGCGACGAGACGAGAACCTTTGCGCCAATTCTGATTCGTCAACCCGACGGAACATTCGAGCCGGCCGCGGCGTTCGGCTCCAACCGCTTCCGCGCCGATTGGCTGTTCTCCTACCAACCGAATCCCGGCACCGTACTTTTCGCTGGCTACGGCAGCACACTCACGGAGCCCAACGCACTCCGTTTTCGCACGTTGGATCGCACGAGCGATAGCTTCTTCGTAAAGTTGACGTATCTGTTCCGTCTGTGACCCAGGCTTGACGTTTACTCATCAGCAGAGCGACGATCATGACCTCCTTCCGTCTCCCTTTCGCTCTCGTCTTACTCGCGATCACGCTCGCGACTGGCGGTTGCGCCTCGACTGGCTCGAGTGGGGGTTCGTACGAGCAGCAACACGTAACCGTCGACGGTCCGGCCGGGCGTGTCGATCTGTTGTTGACGCGTGAGCAGTATCTCTCGTCGGACACGATCACCGTACCTCCGGCGCGCGCGTGGCCCGCACTGGTGCAGACGTATGCGGGCTTTGGCGTACCGCTCCAGGGCGCCGACGGGAAGAGTCGCACGATCGCGACTCAGTATTTTCATGCGCACGCGACGTTTGCGGGTGAACGTATGTCGCGATGGCTCGACTGTGGCTCGACAATGACCGGAGAGATCTCGACGAATTACGAGATCACGCTTCGATTCGGCACGCTCATCGACACGTCCGCCGCCGGGCGATCGATCGTGCGTACCGCGGTGACCGCGACCGCGATCGCTCCCGGCAGCGGCACGACGCCGGTGGACTGCAGCACACGCGGCGCGCTCGAGAGGCGCATTGCCGCTCTCGTTGCATCCAAGAGTTAGTAGTTAGCGTTTCCTATTCGCGAACCGTCGACAACCCACCGCCGCACGCAACATCTGGAATGAATCTGGCGCGTAGTAGCGCCCTGCATACCGAAACGTGGTGCCGACCATTCGGCGACCGACGCAACGATGCGAGGAGCGCCGCCGTGCCAGAGCAATTCGATTCACCCAGCGCCGCCAACGTCCAACCCGCGACCGCGCCGTTTTCGGGCGAGGCGTGCAATCAGCTCAGCGCGGCCATTCGCGACTACCTCACGGGAGGCGGCCTGCCAGAAGGACTGGCACGCATCAGCGCGCGCCTCTGTCGAGAAGCCCAACAGCGCGGGCTCTCGGCGGACGAAACACTCGCCGAAATCCGTTCGACGCTATCGAGTATTTTCGCCGCGTGCCCACTCACCTCGAGTGACCGCGCGGCCATTGTCGCCCTCGCGATCGACGAGTGCGTCCACGGATTCTACACGGATCACCGTTGAGCGAACGCGGATCGGTGCCGCGTCCAGACTCACGCGTGAGTATCGTCGTTCCAGCGTCGGTGACGCTCGTCAGGCAGCGGCCGTAGCAGCCCGCGCGGCGCCGTGTGCCGTAACAGCGCGATAAGCTGCTCGTCGGGCTGATCCGCCCAATCGCTCGGCCAGCGCTCGATGTCGATCGATCGCGCCCCAGCGGAGAAGCGCAGCACGCGCGCCTCGGGCACGATCGGATGCGGCGTGAGCGACACGGTCCACACGCGGCCGCCCGGATATCGAAAGCTGCGCACCACGCCGGCGTCGGTCATCGAAGCGCGACCGGAGACGACGCGATCTGGGAGCATCTCGCCCTGACGCAGCAACCCTTCGAGGGCCTCGTCGGAGAGACGCTGCCAGTCGCGGGGAATCGGACACAGCCGCACGCGTCGATCGCCGCGCTTCGTTTCCAGCACGACCCATCCTAGCTGATAGCAATCGGCCAGGTAATCCTCGCCGCGGGTCGGCGGTGTGATCGCGTCCGGCGTTATCTCCCAGGCGCGCCACTCCGTACCGCAACTGTCGACGAACTCGCGAACCGGCATCTCATCTCCAACAACTGGACGGCGATCGTTCGTCCAGCAGCGAAATGGCCCTCGATACCCCCTGCCAGCGATGCAGGATGTACGCCCCGACATCATTGGAGGTCGTCGTACCGGATGGAGCTATCCGCCCGATTATGATAGGCTCATATTCCGGGTCGGCACACCATCGCACTCGAGCCACGCGCTGAATGCCTTCGCGCACGCCCGTCGGTCTCGCCGCAATCGTTGAGTATCTGAAGTGCAACCGCGGCTTCGACTTCACCGCCTACCGACCGGCGAGCATCGAGCGCCGCGTTCGAAAGCGGATGGTCGCTGTCGGCGTCAGCAAGTATCCGGACTACGTCGACTACCTCGAGGTCTATCCCGAGGAGTTTGAGCCTCTGTTCAACACGATCCTCAGCAAAAGGGCGACGTTCTTCCGCGACGCCGCGGCGTGGGATTTCCTCGCGAGACGCGTCATCCCGCAAATGCTCGCGTCCAAGCCAAAGTCGGCGCCCGTCCGCGTGTGGAGCGCGGGCTGCGCAACGGGAGAGGAAGCTT
>DATEHJ010000497.1:0-4539 GCA_035279645.1 Gemmatimonadaceae bacterium | reverse complement strand
GTTCCGTTGCGCGGCCTCGATGCGCCGGATGAGGTAATCGCGCTGGATGCTCTGCATCCGTCGCAGCCGAGCTGGTGGCCGACCGTATCGCACGACTTTCCCGATGTCCTTAACGACCTCGACCGGTGGCGTCGCTTTGGGGACAGCGGCTACGACGTGCTCGCGCGATATGATTCGTCGGCCGAGACCGCTCGCATCTCCCTCAGCGACCGGGTTCGCGAGTGGCCCGTGAGCGCCGTCGCGGCGCCTGTCCTTCATGTGTTCTGGCTCGATCGCCCGCCGCTCGACAGCGTGACCAGGAGAGCACTCGCTCGGGCCTTCGATGCGGCTTCGGCATACGACGAGTCGACCCGAACCGTCCGCGACTCACATAGTCGGACGCGTCCCGCGCCGCGCTTTACGTCGGCGCGTCCGGCCTCGCACCGCCCTTCCTCCGCGCGCCACAGCGCATGAGCCAGCACCCGCGATCCGCCAAAACCGTCAAAGAGAGCCAGCACGAGTCGTCGGAACTCATGATGCCCCAGGACGCCAACAATCTGGGCCACATCTTTGGTGGTGTCATTCTCTCCCTGATGGACAAGACCGCCGCGATTTCCGCTTTCCGGCACTCGCGCGCGAGCGTCGTAACGGCCTCGATCGACCGCGTCGATTTTCGTGAGCCGATCCACCTCGGCGACCTCGTGATTCTCAAGGCGAGTGTCAACTACGTCGGCCGAACGTCGATGGAGATCGGGGTCCGCGTCGAAGCCGAGGAGCTCCTCAGCGGCCGGCGCCGCCACACGAACTCATGCTACCTCACCTTCGTTGCGGTCGACCGTGCCGGGAGGCCAGTCGAGGTTCCGGGCCTCATCCCAGAAACGCCAGACGAAAAGCGTCGCTATGCTGCCGCCAAAGAGCGCCGGGCGCGGCGCCTCGAGGAGCGCGAGCGCGAGGATCTAGAACGTTCGCGACGCGTCGCGTCGTCGTGACGTGACGCGGGTCCCCCGGTGTTAGTCTCGTGAGTACGGAGTACAGACACTAACTTCCGAAACATGCCGCTGTTCAACGTCGACCAGGCTAATCGGACCCTCCCCCTCGTTCGCAAGATCGTCGAGGACGTCGTGCGACAGCACCGGTTGTGGCGCGAGAAGATTCTCGAGCTCGACCTGGTGGCATCGGCGGCACGCGCCAGTGAGCCGCGGGAACCCGTGGAGGTGCTCGAGCGCGAAGCCCAAGCGCTCGCGCGCGAGATCGACAGCTTTCAGCAGGAGCTCGAGCAACTCGGTATTCAGCTCAAGGACCGTCGGATCGGCCTCGTCGATTTTCCGAGTGAGATGAACGGCAGGAAGATCCTTCTATCCTGGCGCCTCGGTGAACCGGAGGTCCAGTTCTGGCACGAGCTCGACGCCGGTTACGCGGGCCGGCAACCGCTGTCGACGTCTCTGGTAGGATGAGGGCGCGGAGCGTTTAGCGTTGCGCGTTGAGCGCCAGACGCTCGTCAGCGCTCGACGCATCGCCCCAAAACCAAACGCTCAAACGATCTACGCCTAACGCTCATCGCAATGAGGAACTTCAGATCACCCGACGGCGTCGTCTGGGGAGTCGATGTCGACCTTCCCGGCTCGAGCAACGCGATGGTCATCTTTCGCCATCCGAACGGTCTGAGCGCGCGCCTCGATCGTTACAATTGGTTCATCAGCCACGGCCCCGAAGCGCGGAGTGTCACGGCTCGACTCGAGCCGAAGAGCATTCTCGAAGCGCTGACCGATGTCGATGTGGCGCGGCTGTTCCGTCGCTCGATGCCGATCTCTCGACCTGATTCGCTGCTTCCCGCTCAAGCATCGGACGGATAGCGTTGGGCGTTTGGCATTGAGCGTTGAGCGCGGATACGTTGAGCCGCGACTTCCTGGCGCGCCACACTAACGCTCAACGCCCAACACTAGACGCTCCTGGAAGGGAACGTCGATTTCCGTTCCGTCGCGCGCGATGAGAGTATTCGTAAACACCTGACGAGCTTCGCGCTCGAGATCGACCGCGTCACGCGAGTATCGCGCAGAGATGTGCGTGAGCACAAGACGGCGGACGTCCGCGTCCCGCGCGAGCATCGCTGCCTCACGCGACGTGGAGTGGCCCGTTTCCGCCGCGCGCTCTGCCTCTTCGTCACCGAAAGTCGCCTCGTGTACCAGGAGGTCGGCGTTTCGTGACATCTCCGTTGTCGTGACGCACGGACGCGTGTCGCCCGTGATGACGACGCGACGACCCGGCCGCGTCGGCCCAACGAGTACCGACGGTTCGATTGTGCGCCCATCCGGCAGCGAAACCGCCATACCACGATGGATCTGTCCCCACAATGGGCCTTCGGGGATACCCATCTCGCGCGCGAGATCAGGATTGAATCGGCCCTTTCGCGTCTCCTCCACGAGCGCGTAGCCAAGTGACGCCGATCCTCGATGATCGACGGCAAACGGAATGAGCTCGTAGCCGCTGCGCCGAAGCGGCTGATCCGCATCTAGCTCCGTGATCTCCACCGGAAAATCGATTCGATCGAATCCGAATTGCTCCGCGCGACGGAGCACGCGCGTCGCGCCACGCGGGCCCCACAATCGTAGCACTTCGGTTCTTCCCTGCAGCGAGAGCGTGCGGAGAAGACCGATGATGCCGATGACGTGGTCGGCGTGAAAGTGTGTGAAGAACACGTCGCTCAGCGCGAATGACACGTGGTAGCGCATCATTTGTCGCTGCGTTCCTTCTCCGCAATCGAACAACAACGTCTCGCCCTCGCGCATGAGCGCGAGCGCGGCGACGTTGCGCTCCACCGTGGGGCGCGATGCTGCCGTTCCGAGAAATCGAAGGCTGAGCGACATGGTCTCGGAATATAAGGAAGCTCACTGAACAGACGGCCCCACTCTTGCGGCACACCGTCGCACCCTCCCGCACGAACGAGCAGGCGTTGCGAACGTCTATCTTGCGAGGAAGAGAGCGACGCCAGAAAGACGCACGAACACGTAGCCGAAAATGGCGCACGCTGGCTGCTCATTCGGCGGACGTCTGGATGTAGGGGATTACTTGACTCTGATGGTTGGCTGCCGGTGAAATCCGATCACGGGTGATCAATACCACCAACCAATGCGCGCGGCGCCGCGTATTTCAGAGTGAATCGACTGAGCGCCGTGGGTGTTATCTGTCCGAAGCGTGACACGCGACACGTTGCGCATGTAGGGGTCCGCAGTTTGCATTTCATGAATCAGCTTTGGCCCGGGGGGGCCTCAAGTCGAGTGGCGTGGTTCCGAGCACGCGTTGTGCTGGGGAACGCCAGTGGTTGCAAACCGTGTAGAGAAACTTGGGAGGAGCAGGGAATGCCGAACAGACTAGGCAACGACGATCGCACTGACGAAGCGATCGACCGCGAGCGGCAGCGCGACGCGTCGGGTAACACGGACAATGACCTGAGTGTCGGCGGCCGTCGTAGCAACCGTGGTTTCGCTTCCATGGATCGTGGCAAACAGCGTGAAATCGCGAGCAAGGGTGGAAAGGCGGCGCACGCGAAAGGAACCGCACACGAATTCGATTCCGACGAAGCGCGCAATGCTGGCCGCAAGGGCGGTCAGGCAGTGAGCCGCAATCGAGAACACATGGCGATGATCGGTCGGCGCGGCGGCGAGGCCCGAGGGCACTCGCGTACGCGGACGCCCGCGCAGGCCAACACGCAGGGCTCGACCGGCGCCGGCGAAGGCGCCACGCAAAACACGCGCAACGCGCTCATCGATCGCGAAGTGGGACTGCACGGCGTCGGCGCCGGACAGGCGAACGGCGTGAGCGCCAGCACGCAGGGCGTACGCGGCTCGATCGGTGGCGAGTCGAGAATCGGCTCGTCAGGCGTCGTCGATCGGAACGTGAATCACTAGTGGCGAGTGGCTAGTGACTAGTGGCTAGTGGCTAGTGGCTAGTGGCTAGTGGCTAGTGACGTCGTTAGGTATCTAGCCACTAGTCACCAGCCACTACTCACTAAGTAGTTCCTCAAATCGCTCGGCGTCGATGTTCCCGCCGCTCACGATGATCGCGGCTGGCGCCGGGAGCGAGGAGACCACGCGATGGAGCACAGCGGCGGTCGCCACCGCCCCTGCACCCTCGACACGGGCTCCGTGGTTCTTCCACAGCCACCCGATCGTCTCACCGATCTGCGCCTCGGACACGGTGACGATATCGTCGAGTGAGTGTTGCCCGATCTCGAGCCCCGCTTCGTCGATCTGACCCGCGAGTCCCTCGGCGATCGTCGGCTCATCGTCGATGTCGACGACCTGTCCCGCCGCCATCGAGCGCGCCATCGCCGCCGTCTTTTCACTCTGCGCCCCGATGATCCGCGCCTGCGGCAAGAGCGGGCGCACGATCGATGCGCAGCCGCCGAGCAGTCCACCTCCGCCGACGTTCACGACAAGTGACGCCATGTCGGGAAGATCGCTCATGATCTCCAGCGCGACGGTCCCCTGTCCGGCGATGAGTGCATTCCCGAAGCACGGATTGATGAAGGTCGCGCCGCGCTCCTCGGCGAATACGAGAGCT
>DATEHJ010000496.1:0-3568 GCA_035279645.1 Gemmatimonadaceae bacterium | reverse complement strand
CGCCCGACTTGATTCCCTACTTTACACGACTCAATTGGCACACGAACTGGCACACGGTGACGAGACTTCACGGGGCGCGAATGGCACAACCTTGTGGCGGTGGCGCTCGAGGCGCCATAAATTCGATCACCGGTTGTCTGCCTGATGTCGGAGGTCACCATGCGCAATTCAGAAGTGCGTGGCTCCGTATGGCTAGTGGCGGCACTCGCCACCATGGCCGGTTGCGCTCGCCTTCAGGCCCAAACCGCTTTGTCTTTGGCGCGTGGCACTCGCGTTCGCGTCGTCGTGCCGGTCTTCGACAGCGGCGGTACGGTAGGAATCGTATCGCGACTCGTCGGTGACACACTCACGATTCGCCTATTGCAGCGCTCCGAGACGCTCATCATCGTGCTCTCGGAGGAGACACGGCTGGAGGTGTCCACAGGACATCACACGGATGCGCTCAAAGGTATGGGCGTCGGTCTATTCCTCGGCGCGGCCGGAGGAGGCATCGCAGGCCGGGCGAGTGGCGATGACAAGGGCTGGTTCGGATTTACGGCCAACGAAAAGGCAGGTCTTGGCGCGGCGTTCTTTGGCGTCGTTGGTGCGCTCGCTGGCGCTGCCATCGGCGGCAATCATGAAAGGGAAGGTTGGACGTCGGTGGTACTGCCGCCGAGAAGTCGAATTGGTGCCGTCCCGAGCGGCGACCACCGCGTGGCGATCGTGTATTCCGTCAGTTTCTAACCGTGGCGCTGGTGTTGGCTGGCGTGCGTCTCTACAGCGTAATCGCTTACAGCACCGCTCAGCGGTCGCGCCTGGTCACCTGCCGCATGGCGAGTTGCACGAATTGAAAACATTCGGTGATGGTATTGCGGCCCTGCTGCCGCCGGAGATCGCCCCCGACGCCGAGTGACCCGAGCACTGTCGGAGAGCCTAACGGGCACTTCAGCATTGTTTGCAGCGGGATCCGCGGTGGAAGCCGCCGCCGGCCGAGAATTCACGCGCGGCGACGTGATCAGCGCGCCCCAAGTGGCGACGAGTGCGATCCGCCGTACTCCGCCCGACTTGATTCCCTACTCTACACGACCCAATTGGCACACGAACTGACACAACGGTTTTCTTGAGATCGGTGCTGCCGAGTGATGCACCGTCACGCCCGCAGACTGCGAAGCGGATCTCCTAGTGTCGACGTCCTCGGCATGATCTAGTCACTCGGAATCGCTCTTGCCTGACGTGGGCGCGTTGCCGTGAGGCTGATAGCAAGCGTGACGTTTGGCCAATAGCGTCAAGGCACGGGTGCGAGCAATCCCTTCGCTGTAGTGAGCCTTGACGGAGCCCCGCACATTCGCGACTCAGCAACGTTCTTCTTATTGGCGCTCTCTGCTGCCGGGCTCCTCGCGCCCTTCGCCGCGCCCTTGGCTCAACTGCCCACGCCGATGGAGACGAAACCACCAGCCGCGACGCTGTTCAGGAATGTGAAGGTGTTCGACGGCCGGTCGGAACGGCTCAGCGCGAGCACTTCGGTCCTCGTCGTCGGCAACAAAATCGCGAAGATCGGCGCCGACGTCACGGCCCCGGCGCACGCAGTGGTCATCGATGCCGGCGGGCGCACGCTCATGCCGGGACTGATCGACGCGCACTGGCATTCGATGCTCGTTAGGCCGACGCCAGTCGAGGCGCTTTCCTGGGATATCGGATACGCCAACCTGGTGGCTGGTGAAGAGGCGATGGAAACGCTGATGCGCGGCTTCACCACCGTCCGCGATGTGGGGGGACCGGCGTTCGAGCTGAAGCGCGCCATCGACGATGGCGTCGTCGTCGGCCCGCGCATCTTTCCGTCGGGAGCGATGATCACCATCACCGGGGGTCATGGCGACTTCCGTCAGCCGTTCGAGCTGCCGCGCACGTTAGGCAGCGCGCAGACGCGCATGGAACAAATCGGCGCCAGCATGCTCGCCGACAGTCCAGATGAGGTACGGCTGCGAGCGCGTGAGCAGCTCATGCTCGGCGCGACACAGATCAAGCTGACCGCTGGTGGTGGCGTCGCGTCGCCCCACAGCCCTCTCGACGTGACCACGTTCACCGAGGACGAGCTTCGCGCCGCGGTCGAAGCGGCCGAAAACTGGGGCACCTACGTCACCGTCCACGCCTACACGCCCGCCTCGATCCAACGCGCGATCCGCGCCGGCGTGAAATGCATCGAGCACGGTCACCTGATGGACGAAGCGACCGCCAGGATGATTGCCGAGCACGGCGTCTGGTTGAGCATTCAGCCGTTCCCCGATGAATTGGCCAAGGCATTTCCCCCTGGCTCGGAGCAGCGAGTCAAGTTTGACGAGGTGCTGACCGGCATGGACGCTGCCTACCGACTGGCGCGGAAGTACAAGCTCAAAACGGCCTGGGGCACCGACATCCTCTTCTCGCCGGCGCTGGCGAGCCGACAGGGAGAGTTACTGGTCAAGTTGCAGCGGTGGTATACGCCAGCCGAAGCGCTCGTGATGGCGACCGGGACCAACGCCGAGCTGCTCGGCATGTCCGGAAAGCGCAATCCTTATCCCGGGAAGTTGGGCGTCGTAGAGGAAGGGGCTATGGCCGATCTCCTGTTAGTCGACGGCGACCCCCTCCAGGACCTGCAACTGATCGCGAACCCGTCCAAGAATTTTCTGGTCATTATGAAGGACGGGAAGATTTATAAGAATCGAATGGCCGTGAGCTCGCCGGCGCGATAGAGGCCGGGCGTCCCGGCAGTGCAGACGTCGCGGCAGAAGTTGAGAAGTTAGGAAACTAGAGCGGATTTCACAGCGGCGTTGAGTGCGATCCGCCCTTCTCGAGTGACCACGCCACCGCGAGCCGTGACTCATCGGTGAACGCCGAGGACAGCCGTGAGCGTAACCCAGGAGATGTCACTTCTGTCTCGGATGGGTAGCGCGATCGTCTCGGCCTTGACGCCGGCGACGTAGCGAGTTCTGCCTAGGGGCCATTCCCCCTGTACGCGATAGTTCCAGTTCGTGCCGCGCGTGGAGCCGACGTAATAGGATTCGAGGCGCCACCAGGCGTCGCCGCGACTCCAGATGAGCGGCAAGGTGATTTCGATGCCTTGCTGTCGCCCGATGATCGGCGGGCCGTGCACGCCGCGATAGCCAAAGGTCATTCCGCCCGACAACCCGTGCTCGGAGGGCAAGATGAATCCGAGATGACTAGTCACGTAACGGAGGTGTTGCGGGAAGAGGTAGTACTGCTCGAGGCGAGCATCAGCGACGACGCCGTGCGCCAGCAATTCGACGTTCTGGCTATGCGTCCAGCCGAGGTCCGGATTCTGTGAGGCCACAGGCCCTCCGGACACATACACGGCGAGATGAGTGTTTCCATACTCGCGACGTGCTGGGGTTGGAGCCGAATCGAAGAACGAGAGAAAGGCGGAAGGCGCGGCGAGCCCGAGTGCCGCGACGGGAAAAATGAGCATCATGCAGTCCACGCACTGCCTGACGTGAGCAGAGTCGTGTCGGAGCGAGTCCGCTCGTGGCTCCTGCTGCGCTAGAGCGGGCTGACTCGCGCGCGCTGCAGCGAGCGAGAGGGCACCAACAACGAG
>DATEHJ010000495.1:0-2425 GCA_035279645.1 Gemmatimonadaceae bacterium | reverse complement strand
GCGTGCTGACGTCGGTGTAGCCGGGCCCGGGGTTGGCAAAGCCGGGTCCACCGAAGCCGTTCGACAGAAGGCCGAGCGCGTTATTGTCACTCTGCGGAAGCCGGGTCATCAGGTGAATGAACCCCGACGAGATCGCGAGATCGAGCTTTGGTGACGGCGTCGCGTTGAGGTTCGCGCGCATCGTCGACCGCGTCATCTCGTTAGGCTGGCGCCATTCCTGAAGGATGTTGACCCCGGTCGTGTCGAGGCGCCGGACGTCGAACTCCGGAATCTTGAGAACCCCGATTTCGTCCTCGTACTCGCCCGACGTGAAGAAGCGCACGACGTCCGATCCGCCCGAGACCTGCAGACCCGCATTCTTCCGCGAGCCCGTGCCCAGCGGCGTCGTGAACGGATCCTTGAAGAGATTGAACTTGGCGAGACTGTCCGACAGGCAGGTCCCCGCCGAGACGGTCGACAGCGTGCAGCGAATCGGCGTCGTCGGCGCCGCGGCCGTGTGTCCGAGCAGCGTGTAGGCCGTCGGCCATGTGTTGTAATCGTGAATCGCCCCTTCTTCGCCGAACACGTTGTACTGTGTTGCGCCGGCCCGTCCGCGCTTGGTCGTGATCACGATGACGCCATTGGCGGCATCGGTGCCGTAGAGCGTCGCCGCCGACGGCCCCTTCACGATCTCGATGTTCTCGATCTCGTCTGGGTTGATGTCCTGCGCCCGGCTCTGGATTGCACCGCCGGTAAAGATGTTGCCGCTCTGCGAGCCATTGGGGCTCGTCATGCGCACGCCGTCGATGATGTAGATCGGGTCGTTGACGAGCGAGAGCGAGTTCGTGCCGCGAATACGGATTCGCGCACCGGTACCCGTCGTATTTCCCGGCATCACCTGCACACCGGCCGCCTGACCAACGAGCAGGCTTGCCACATCCGTCACCGGCGCGTTTTGCGTACGCGTCGCCGCATCGATGTTTGCGACGTTGTTTCCGAGCTCGACGCGACGCTGTTCACCAGTCGCCGTCGTGACGACCTCTTGCAGCTTCACGACGACCGTCGCCATTGCGAAATCGAGGGTGCCGTTCTGGCCGGCGCTGAGCGTGATTGGTTTCTTCTGCTCGGCGTACCCCACGCGCAAAACGCGAATTTCGAAGGTGCCGGCCGGTACGCCGCGAATGGTGTACTGGCCGGTCGCGTTCGTCGAAGCGAACAACGTTGTGCCGATGACGACGACACGACTTTCCGGTAGGGGTTCACCGCTCGCTGCCGCGGTGACGTGGCCGGAGATGACGGCGGATTGGGAAGAGGCGATCGCCGGCAGCAGCACTAACGAGGCGAGCGCAACGATAATTGATCGTTCTCTAAATCTGGGAAAGGGCATGTTTACCGGCTCCTCGAGAGCGGGCAAGGTGAGGGGAGCGAGCGGAGCAACGCCGAAAAAACCTATCGAGCGGGCCCGAAGTCACTGAGAGCGAATGGCTGCAAGGCGGGATTAAGATTTCTAAATCTTCCGGACGAGACGGCAGGCGTGAGGTCGCGACATCGAGAGCGAGTCCAGGTCCGAGAGGTCAGGATCGAGTCCGCAGGCGTGAGATCTACGGCGAGTTCAGGAGTCAGAACAGAAGCGCTGATGCGCGATGCGGGGAAATGATCACGCGATTTCGCGTGCTCCGGGCAGTGTTGCCGCCATGCAGGAGTTCCAACACATCAAGGCGTGGCAGCGTGCGCATGCCCTCGCCGTCGCGCTGCACAAGCGCGCACGCAACTTCTCGCGACTCGGCTACTCGCGACTCCGCGCCCAGCTGACGGGAGCCGCCGACAGCATCGGCGACACGATTGCGGAAGGAGCCGGCGCGGCAACGGCGAAAGAGTTCGCACGCTACCTCGACATGTCGATCAAGTCGGCGAACGAAACCGAAGGCCACCTCCTGAAGGCTCGTGATCTCGACCTGTTCTCGCCCGAAGAGTGGCAGGCCTACAGCGCGGAGGTAATCGAGATCCGAAAGATGACCTACAGCTGTCGTCGAACGATGCTGGCCAACGACAAGAAGACAAGCGACAAAAAGCCTAACGATAGGAAGGCCGGCGATAAGAGCCTCAAATGGCTCGCATCCAAAGAACCTGACGCCTGACCCCGCCGTCGATCTCACGCCTGCGGCCTCGATCCTGACCTCTCGGACCTGGACTCGGTCTCGGTGCGCGCCCGCCCTGACGTGTCGGACTCTTGACACCGCATCGGCACGTGCTAACGTACTAGCACCTGCTAGCGCATTAGCACGCCGATACGAAGGAGCCGGAGTGCCGACCTCATCGAATGGCGATCTCGGTCGCCGCGAGCGCCAGATCATGGACATCGTCTATCGGCTGGGCCGCGCGTCCGTCAGCGACGTGCGCGCACAGCTGCCAGACCCGCCGAGCTATTCGGCCGTGCGCGGGATGC
>DATEHJ010000494.1:0-24756 GCA_035279645.1 Gemmatimonadaceae bacterium | reverse complement strand
GCTCGTGCACTACGACGGCGGGAGCTGGAGCGCCGGATCGGCGCCGACGAACTTGTTCGGCGTGTGGGGATCATCCTCGTCCGACGTGTACTTCAGTGGCGATCGGGGGTCGCTCTTCCACTATGACGGCAAGAGCACGTGGACGCCGATCGCCACGGGCACGAGCTCACCGCTCTTCTCTATCTGGGGAAGCTCGGCGACGAACATCTTTATCGTCGGACTGAACGGCACCGCGCTCCATTACGACGGCCAGACGATCACTCCCATCAACCTGCCTAACGTTACCGTCGAGGCGAATGGCGCGAGCGAGGCACTGGGCGCCGTATGGGGCAGCTCGCCGAATGATGTCTGGATCGGTGGCGGGTTCACGTCGGGCGACGTGTGGCACTTCGACGGGTCCAGCTGGACCAAGTCCACGCTCTGGACCAGTGCGGGTTCCACTGGTCAGGGCGTGAATGGCATCTGGGGCACGTCCAGCTCCGACATCTGGGCCGTCGGCGAGTCGAGCGCATACCACTTCGACGGCGCGAGTTGGACTTCCGTTCCGCTGCCGGCGGCGGCGACACTGCTCCGCGTCTGGGGGAGCGGCTCGCTCGATGTCTTCGCCACCGGCATCTCCGCTGGCTCGGGCGTCGTACTGCGCTATCGGTAGCTCGACAACCTACGGCGTCGCGCGCTCGTACACCGGCTTTCCGCCGACGACCGTCATTACAATCTTCGTATCGCGAATCGTCTCGGGAGCGACCTTCGTTAGGTCGCGGTCGAGGATCACGAAATCGGCGAGCATTCCCTTCGCGAGCGTTCCCTTCTCCTTCTCCATGAACTCCGCGTAGGCGGCGTTGCTCGTGTAGGCGCGCAGCGCGTCCTCGACTTGAATCTTCTGGTCGGGGATCCAACCGCCCGGATTCTTGTCATCGAGCGTGCGACGCGTGACGGCGGCATAGATCCCTTCGATAGGTGTCGGCGGCGCGACGAACCAGTCGCTGCCGAAGGCGAGACGGACCTTCGCATCGAGCAGGGACCGGAAGGCATACGTCGTCTTTGCGCGCTCGTGGCCGATGACCTTCTCCGCCCAACGGCCGTCGTCGATCGCGTGATATGGCTGCATGCTGGCGATGACGCCTAGCGGCGCGACACGCGGAATGTCGGCGCGAGCGATGTGCTGGAGGTGCTCGATGCGGAAACGACGGTCGCGCGGGCCGTCTTCGCGCTCGACGCGCTGGTAGATGTCGAGCTGCGTCCGAATCGCCTTGTCGCCGATCGCATGGACGATCACCTGCAAGCCCGCCTTGTCCGCGCCCGACGTCCATTCGTAGAGGTGTTCCGGCGTGTTCACGAAGAGGCCGGTATCGTTGGGCGCGTCGGTGAACGGCTGCAGCATCGCCGCAGTATGCGAGCCGAGCGATCCGTCGACGAAGCCTTTCAGGCCGCCGATGTGGAGCCAGCTGTCTCCGCGCCCACGCGTTTTCACCGTGTCCCGCAGTTGCGCCCACGATGCCAGTGGCACGACGGCGTAGATGCGGGTCTTCATCCGTCCCGCCTTGTGCGCGCGATCGAACGCGGTGAGGTCCGCGAACGTCCCCATGTTGTGGACGGAGGTAACGCCATTGCTGGCGACGTAGCTCATCGCCGCGTCGACGGCTCGGTCAGTTACTTCCGCGGGAGGATCGGGCACGACGCGGTCGATGAGCGACTGCGCGTTGTCCTTGAGAATGCCGGTCGGGGAGTGGTCGGCGCCGCGCACGATCGTTCCGCCGGCGACGTCCGCGGTACTGGCGTCGACGCCGGCCGCACGCAACGCGGCACTGTTGGCCAGACCCATGTGCCCGTCGAGGCGATTGATCCAGACGGGATTGTTAGGCGTCACCGAGTCGATCCAATCGCGGCGTGGGAGCTCACCACCCCACTGCTCGTGATCCCAATTGCCCTCGGTGATCCACGCGCCGGCGGGCAGCGTCAGCGCGTACGCGTTGATCCGTCGAATGAATTCCGCGGGGGTCTTGGCGTCGCGCAGCTGCACGGACGAGAGGCCAAAGCCGCCGCTGATGAAGTGGACGTGCGAGTCGATGAAGCCCGGAACGACCATCATTCCCTCCGCGTCGACGACACGCGTCGACGGTGCGGCGAGCTTCTTCACCTCCGCGCTCGTGCCGACGAGCGCGATCCGATCCCCGTCGATCGCGAGTGCGTCGGCCCATGGTCGGCGTGGATCGCCCGTCCACACACGCGCGTTGACGACAGCGAGAGTGGGCGCGGCAGACACAGGCGGAAGCGCCGCTCCGGGAGCGGCGGGACGATTCGTGCGTTGACCGTGCATGACGCTTACGGGAAGGAGGGCCGCCGACATGGCGACGCAAATGAAAGACGAGAAAGACATGGCGATTCGTCGTAAGGTGAGGCGAGTCGTGGGCATCGCGGAGCGGAAATCCACCCAGCGGCTCAAGACTGATCGTAGGGGAGCGTCAATGGAAGAGGCAGTGCCCGCTTGACCGCTCACCCGGAACCGTGCACCATTCGTTCAGTGGGGAGTAGCCGGCCGGCGCGAGAGCGCCGGATTGGTCGATCGTCAAGACGGAGCGCGTCGCGCTCCCGGTCGGCCGAGTGGCGCGCACAACGGCGCGCTAAAGGCGAGACCACTACGGCATCAGTTAGGTGCCGTAGTGGTCTCGCCTTTTCTTATTTGCGATCGGCCTGACGTGTTGACGAAATGATCGGTATCGCGACCAACATGTGGTTCTGGGTGATCTTCATCGCGTTTGTTCTCGCGATGCTGGCGCTCGACCTCGGCGTGTTCCATCGCACCGAGCACGTCGTGCACCCGAAAGAGGCGTCGATCTGGGTGACGGTCTGGGTCGCTCTCGCGCTCGTCTTCGCGGGCGGCCTGTTCGCGATCTACGGCTCGCATGTCGCGCTGACGTTCCTCACCGGCTACGTGATCGAAGAGTCGCTGAGCATCGACAACATCTTCGTGATGGTACTCATCTTCGAGTACTTCAGGGTTCCGGCGTCCTGCCAGCACCGCGTACTGTTCTACGGGATTCTCGGTGCGCTCGTTATGCGCGGGCTCTTCATCGGCATCGGTACGGTGCTGT
This sequence comes from Gemmatimonadaceae bacterium, assembly GCA_035279645.1. Taxonomy (GTDB): domain Bacteria; phylum Gemmatimonadota; class Gemmatimonadetes; order Gemmatimonadales; family Gemmatimonadaceae; genus AG2. The sequence continues at coordinate 21,664 of DATEHJ010000494.1, read as the reverse complement.
TGGCCCGCTTCCACTGGGTGCTGTACGTCTTCGGCGCGATGCTGATCGTCACCGGCATCCGGATGGCCGTGAAGCAAGACGAGGAGTTCGATGGGGAGCGCAATCCCGTTGTGCGCGCCGCGCGCCGCATCATGCCGTTGAGCTCCGATTTTCACGGCAAGCGCTTCTTCGTCATCGAGAATGGGCGCAAAATGGCCACGCCGCTCTTCCTCGTCCTCGTCCTCGTCGAGGTAACAGATCTGGTTTTTGCGATCGATTCGATTCCGGCAATCTTTGGTGTAACGCGCGATCCCTTCATCGTGTTTACATCGAACATCTTCGCGATTCTGGGATTGCGGTCGTTGTACTTCCTGCTCGCCGCAGTGGTCGATCGCTTTTATTTGCTCAAGTACGGAATCGCGATCATTCTCACCTTCGTCGGCGTGAAGATGATCGGGGAGAACTGGTTCCACATCCACGTGCTGCTTTCGCTCGGCATCATCGTGGGCGTGCTCGCGTCATCGATCGCGGCCAGCCTCCTGTGGCCACGACGCGAGAGCGAGGAGCGTTTGGCGCGCCAAAAAGAAAAGAAAACAGGATCGCTTTTTGGATCGGGCGCCAGACGAGAGTAGTAACGAATGGCTGGTCGTTACCGACGTTCCATCGCTTCTCTTATATCGAGCAGGATCTCGAAGTAGAGCTGTTCGCGACGATAGGCAAAATCGAGCGCGGCCATCTGGGATTGGTCACCAGTGGTTTTAGCACGTTCGAATGCCTCGCGATACATCTCATCCAGATTGCCGAGGATTCGCTCGCGGGAGCGGGACATGCTGATCTTCTCGAGGGCTTTGAGGGTCAAACGAGGCGGCGCATCGGATTCCGGTTCGCGATCGTCACGGTCGAGTCCCTCGAGCAGATAGCGCCGAGCCGCATCCATCATCTTGCGGCGTGAAGGCAGGGGATCGTCCATGAAGCGATTACGAATCTTCGAGCGCGACGCGTACCGATGCGTGTATTGCGGCCAGCAGTTCCCGTCGGACGAGCTCACGATTGATCATGTTGAGCCTCGAGTACGGGGCGGCGACCGGTCGGACGGCAACTTAGTGACGGCGTGTAGGGCGTGCAACACGCTCAAGGGACATCGCCGGCTCAGTGACTTTTTGCTCGCCGAGGAGGTCGCACGCGCCAACTTCTTTCGTCTCGCCGTGCACGTCTGGCCTCGCATTCTCCGCGCGCTGCGCGAAGAGATCGGGTAGAAGCGCGACAGCGGGTCAGCGCAGTCCTTTCTCTCGCATGAGTTGTACGATGCGCCGATCGTCACGCGCATGCGGCTCGAGCGCCGCCATCGCATCCTGCTCGGTGGCGCCTTCGTACTTCATGAGCGGCGGTGGACTGCCTTCGCTGGCGCGCGGCGTTCCGGCGCGGCGATCCACCTCGAGCACGACCGTGACGGGATGTTCGCCGGCAGTAGTGAGCCGGCGAATCCGCACCGCGGGACCGTGTGGGAGCGTGCGCTCGTAGAGAATGCTTCCCATCGAGGTCCAAGGTGCACTCGCAAGGCAAATCGCGCAACGAGGTGCGCATATTCTGTTATCTCAACCGATAGAACACCGCTTCCTCGACAACGCGTCCGTCACGAAGATGCTCAACTACGATGCGCTCGAGCAATTCGGGAGTGACGCGTCCATACCACACCCCATCGGGGTAAACCACTACGATCGGGCCGCCGGAGCACACGCCGAGACAAGGCGTTTCGCCGCGCTTCACACGCCCGGGCCCGAACAGGAGACCTTCGCGCTCCAACAGTGCCGGAAGCTTCGCGTACAGCTCACGGCCGCGACGATCGGGCGAGCAGAACCCACCTACACACACGAGGACGTGGCGGCTGTAGGGCTCGAGAAAGGGCTCGGTGAAATTCATCGCTCGGATAGCGCGTTGCTCGGGTCGGGTGTCAATTTGTTCGGATGCTCGACACGATCAGCGTTGGAAGCCTGACACTGGCCACGGCCGCGCCCAAGGCGGCCGGCCAAAAAAAACCGCCGATCCTATTCATCCCGGGGTACTTCGCATCGGCGTGGGTCTATGAATCCTATCTCCCTTTCTTCGCGGAACGCGGCTACGCGGGCTTCGCCCTGAATCTCCGCGGACGGGCCGGAAGCACCCTTCCGGCGGGAACGATGCTCGGCCGCGTCTCGATGAACGACTACATCGACGACGGCCGTGAGGCAGCGAAGTGGCTCGCCGAACGATTTGGAAAGCCGATCGTAGTCGGGCACTCGATGGGAGGGTTGATCGCTCAGAAGCTCGGCGAGGATGGCCTGGCGCGCGCGTTGGTACTGCTCTCCCCCGCTCCGCCGCGTGGCATCAGCGTTCTGTCCGGAAAACTCTTCAGGAAACAGCTTCGCTACCTTCCCGCGCTCTTGCGCTCGAAGCGCGTCGTGCCAAGGTGGCGCGACATGCGTGAGTTAGTGCTCAATTGCCTGCCCGAGCACGAACAGCAGGCCACGTTCGCTCAGTTCGTGTCGGACAGCGGCCGGGCGGGACGCGAGATGAGCTTTCGAGGCATCCGAGTGGACGCGGAGCGCGTTCGCTCGAATGGTTGTCCTGTGCTCGTCGTCACCAGCGACGACGACCGGTTCATCCCACCTCGAATCGCGCAACGCGTCGCGCAGCGCTACGGAGCGCCGGTGTATATGGCACGTGGACACGGCCATCTTATGCTGCGAGAACCCGGGTGGAACGAGGCGGCGGCATTCATCGCGTCGTGGCTCGAACGCGAGACGCCGCGGTAACGCTGGCGCAGCGCTTACTCCTCCGTTGACGCTCGGCTAGCTTCCGACCAATGCCGTCGGCTGACGATTTTTTCGCGATCGACATGCGCGTCGGCACCGTGCTCGAAGCATCGACTTTTCCGGAGGCGCGCAAGCCGTCCTTCCGCCTGACGATCGACTTTGGCCCGGAGGTGGGCGTGAAGCGATCCAGCGCGCAGTTGACGGCGCACTACCGTCCCGAGGAGCTCGTGGGTCGTCAGGTCGTGGCTGCCGTGAATATCGGCACGCGCCGCATTGCCGGGTTTACGAGCGAAGTACTCGTCCTCGGCGCGATGCCGAACGCCACCGAGGTCATGTTGCTTGCCGTCGAGCGGCCGGTGGTGAACGGAACCCGCATCGGCTAGCCGACGCTCCCACTGCATAACGATGATGATCAAGGAGACGATTGTCTCCAGACTCGCTGTCGCTCACTTACGGAGGAAACCATGAACACGATGGCGGCTGAGCCTACGAGCCCCACCCTCGATCCGGAAATCGAGCGGAAAAGCTACGCCCACCCGGACGCGCTGGTGACGACGAACTGGCTTGCTCAACACCTGCACGACCCGAATGTGCGGATCATCGAGAGCGATGAGGACGTACTGCTCTTCGATACCGGCCACATTCCAGGTGCGCAGAAAGTCGACTGGCACGCGGACCTCAACGATCCGATCGTGCGCGACTACGTGAATAAGGCGCACTTCGAGGAGCTGCTTCGCTCAAAGGGCATCGACGACTCGACGACGGTGATCTTCTACGGCGACAAGAACAACTGGTGGGCGACGTACGCGTTTTGGGTCTTCCAGCTGTTCGGCTTCACGAACGCGAAGATTCTGGATGGCGGCCGCACCAAGTGGGAAAGCGAAGGGCGGCCGATGGCGACCGATACTCCGAGCTTCAATCGCACGCAATACGAGGCGCGAGAGCGTCGGGACGAGCCGATCCGGGCGTTCCAGCAGGACGTGCGGCGCCACATCGATGGACAGGGCAAACTGGTCGACGTCCGATCGCCTGACGAATACACCGGCAAGAAGCTCCACATGCCGGACTACCCGCAAGAGGGCGCGCTCCGCGGTGGACACATCCCGGGGGCGAAGAGCGTTCCGTGGGCGCGAGCCGCGAACAGCGATGGCTCGTTCAAATCGGCGCCGGACCTGCGCGACATCTATGAAAAGGAGCAAGGGCTGCAGGCAAGTGACGACGTGATCGCCTATTGCCGGATCGGCGAGCGTTCGTCGCACACCTGGTTCGTGCTCTCGTACCTGCTGGGTTACGATCGCGTGCGGAACTACGACGGCTCGTGGACCGAGTGGGGAAACACCGTGCGGGCGCCGATCGAGCGATGACGGCTCCGACCTCGATAAAACCGGTCATCACGCGAAGCCGCGCTGTCTGGCGCGGCGAGCATCGCTTCGACGCTGGCCCCGAAGGACGCACCGTTCCGGTGGACGGCGACTCGAAAACGGCGCCAGGGCCTGTGGAGACTTTGCTCAACGCGATCGCGACCTGCTCGGGCGTCGACGTCATCGACATCCTCGCGAAGCGACGAACGCCCGTCGAGCGATTCACCATCAGCGTCACGGCGACGCGGCGCACCGAAGCGCCGCGTCGCGTGTCGCGTCTCGATATCGAATTTCAGATCGATGGCGCGGGGATCACGACGGAGCATGCCGAGCGTGCGATCGAGCTCGCGTTCGACAAGTACTGCTCCGTGGCCGGGTCCCTCGCGCCGGACATCGTCGCGGAATCGGTTCTCGTGCTGAATGGAGAGCGTCAGGCGCCGCAGCAGCGCGCGATCTGGAGCGAAACGAGGTGAAAGGTGCTGTGCTCGCCTCGGGCTTTGGCACTTCTTCGCCCCCCCTCGCGCGACCGGCCTTCCCGTGGCACCATTGAGATGTCATGGCTACGTCCCCCCCATTCGAGCCTCGGCTCTACGATCGCGCGATTCCGATCGCGTCCGACCGTGAAGCGCTGACGCACGCGTTGGAACAGAGCGAGGAGCGCTTTCAGCTTCTCGTGCGACGCGTCAACATCGGAGTGTTTCGTGCGCTCGTCGACGGGCCGTTCATCGAGGTGAACCCCGCGCTCGTGCGCACGCTTGGCTACGCATGCGAGAACGAGCTGCTGGCCAGGACCATCAACGATGCGTTCGCGGATCCTCTCGACGCGGAGCGCATCCAGCGACGCTTGGAACGAGGCGCGGTCGACCGTGTGTCGATGCGATGGAAGCGCAAGGACGGCAGCTCCGTTTCGATTCGGCTCTCGATACGCCAGGTGCGGCAGGAAGACGGTCAGGTGGCTTTCTTGGACGGCAGCGTCGACGATGTCACCGACCGACTGCGCCAACAGGAGTTGCTGCGTCGCACCGAGCGGATGGCGTGCCTGGGCGCGACGCTGGCCGGGGTCGCGCACGAGCTGAACAATCCATTGGCGGCGATCCTCGGGTTCGCGCAGCTCCTCCTCAAGAAGGATATCGACGCCGAGTCGCGGCTCGGTCTCGAAACGATCGACCATGAGGCGGCGCGTGCTGGACGCATCGTGCGGGATCTCCTTACGCTGGTGCGGAAGCGGGACGCGGAGCGCCGCGTTCGCGTCAGCCTGAACGACGTCGTCGCCTACATCGTCGGCACCCGACGTTACGCGCTGGAGACGCACGGCATTGCCTGCATCGCGACCCTGGATCCGCATCTGCCGACGATCGTCGGCGATCGCACCCAGCTCGAGCAAGTTGTTTTGAATTTGCTCAATAACGCCGAGCAGGCAATTCGCGCCGCGCGAGACGATGGCGGGTCCGTCCGCGTCCGCACGCGAAGCGACGGACCGATGGCGGTGCTGGAGATCGAAGACGACGGCGCCGGCATTCCGGCGGAAGCGCGCGATCGGATCTGGGATCCGTTCTGGACGACCAAAGGCGTCGGCTCCGGCACCGGACTCGGCCTCACCGTCGTTCGCGACATCGTTGCCGGTCACGGCGGCGAGATTCGCGTCGAAGACCTTCCGGGTCCCGACGGCTCGAGCGGGGCACGATTTGTCGTGCGCTTGCCCGCGCTCTCCGGAGAGCCACTCGACGGCGACGTGTTCCACGATTCGGCGTGCCGCGCGCTCGATGTCCTTGTCGTCGATCCTGACGCACAGAGCTCGAGCTTTCTCGCGGCGTTCCTCGGCTCGCGCGGACATGCGGCGCTGGCAGCGCCCGATCTCGACTACGCCACGCGCCTCGCGACTCACCTAACGTTCGACGCCGTGCTGTGTGACGCGAGCATGGCCTTCGGCGGTGCGGCACTCGATGCGTTCCGCGCCGCCTCGGGGTGCGTCGGCGCACGATTTATCATCACCGCCGGCGACGCCGCAAGCACGGCGAAGCTGCGCCTCCCGCTGCCGCCGGCCACCGCGCTGGTCATGCGGCCGTACGATCTCGAGGAGCTTCGGGTCCTGCTCGAGGATTAGCAAACTCACAACTCGATGAATCACGACGACGCGGCGGTGAAGCTTCCCCTTCCCGGCGGCGGGCGCGGCAACGCGCGGTTCCGCGCCGTCGTGCGGGTGTGTGTCCCCGAAGCCAGCGCGCTCGACGAAAGCGAGTGGCGCGAAGCCGAGGCAATCGTCGCGCGCGCGTTGGCCGGCCGCCCGGCGTTGGTGCGGCGGCAAATTGCGCTGTTCATGCACGTGCTCGACGGTTTCGCACTCGTCAGTCACGGTCACGTCTTCACGGCGCTCCCCACCGTCCAAGCAACAGGGCTACTCGAGTCGCTGGCCCGGTCGCGGCTGCTGCTGATGCGTCGCGGCGTGTGGGGCGTGCGCACGCTGGCGTTCATGGGCTACTACGCCCGCGCCGACGCCGCGCGCGCGATCGGGTATCGCGCCGCCGCGGCAGGTTGGTCGGCGCGCGGGGAATCGGGCGTGATCACATGATCGAGCGCGAGTACGACATCGTCATCATCGGCTCGGGAGCGGGGGGCGGGACGGTGGCGCAGGATCTGAGCAAGCTCGTCGCCGACGGCCGTCGCGTGCTGTTGCTCGAACAGGGTGGCCGGCTGGCCGACGCCGAGTTCACCGGCCGAGAGCTCGACATGTCGGACGCGCTCTACGAGGACGCCGGCGGCTTTCTCACCGCCGACGGCACGATGACGCTCGCGTTCGGGCGTGTGTATGGCGGCTCGACCGTCGTCTACACCGGCACGTCGCTCGTCGCGCCGCGACGCGTCATCGAGCATTGGAACGTCCCGGGACTGGAGCACTCCGACATCGAGCAACGGTCACAGCGCTACATGACCGAGAACAACGTGCACTATCTGCCTGACGAGGAGATCAACGACAACAATCGGTTGTTCGTCGTCGGATGCGAGCGGGCAGGTTACCACGCCGAGCAGTTTCCGCTGAACGTGCGCGGCTGCCGCGGCTCGAGCTTGTGCAACCTCGGCTGTCCGAATCAGGCGAAGATGGGGACGAATCGCGTGCAATTGCCGGCCGCCGAGCGCCGGGGCGTCGAAGTGGTGACGCGCGCGGAGGCGCTGCGCGTGGAGGACCGCGTGGTCATCGCGCGAGTGCGTACTCGAGTGGACGGCGAGAAGGGTGCGCCGTCGGAGTGGGCACCGGGAATGTATCGCATTCGTGCCGGCATTGTGGTGTGCGCCGGGGGCGCCGTCGGAACCTCGGCCCTTTTGCTCCGTTCTGGACTCGCGCGCGTCGTACCGCGGTTAGGCGAGGGCTTCACCTGTCACCCGGCGCACATTCTGGTCGCCGAGCATGCGCACGCGATCACGAACGACGTCGGGCACCCCAAGAGCTTCTATCTCGATCGTGCGCAAGCGGAGGGGTTCGTCCTCGAGACATGCATGTACTTCCCGTTCGTCACGGCGAAGAACCTAACGGGATTCGGTGCGCCGCACAGCGCGCTCATGCGTGCGTTCCCGCGGCTGCAGATGATACTCGTACTCGCGTGCGACAAGGCCGTCCGTGGGAACCGTGTGACGGTCGACAATGCGGGACGCCCGGTCGTGCACTACCGCTTCACGGACGCGGTGATCACGTCGCTCGTGCGCGCGACGCGTGCCGCGGCGCGCATCTTCTTCGCGGCGGGCGCGGAGCGCGTACACGCGCCTTCGGCGGATCCGCAGCTCATCGAGCGACCACAAGCGGACGCGATCGACGCACTGATCGACGAGCGGCACTTCCAGAGCGGACGCATCTCGATCTCGGCCGCGCACCTGATGGGCGGTTGCGGCATGGGTCGGAGCGCGCGCGACTCGGTGACTGACAGTTGGGGACGCGTGCACGGAGTGCCGTGGCTTCGCGTCGCCGACTCTAGCCTCTTTCCCGACTCGCTCGAGATCAATCCGTACCTGACGGTGATGGCGCTGGCGAGTAGAACTGCAAAGGCGGTGCAAGCCGACGCGGGAGAGTTACTCGGGGGACGCGTCACACTCACAACCGCCTGACAGTCCTGCACGGGAAATGACCCGCATCTCTTAGTACAGGCGAGCCGCCCCGCGCGTTGCGGTTGCTAGCAAATCTTAGCGGCGCGTCTGCGCGGTGCGTGGCGTGCGCGACTGTAGTGACTGCTCAATCTCCTGCGCCGTGATCGCGCGCGGAATCGTCCACTCGCGCTCGCGCCGCGTCGGCACGCGGATCGACGTGACGCCGCCATCCGTGCCCAGCTCCACCAGGGCCTGCGCGACATCGTCTTCGTGTTGCACCACCGAGAGAACGAGCGACCAGACGCCGTCGTCGCTCCACTGCTTGCGCAGCGCAAAGACGCCGGGGCGCGACGTCGCGTCGAAGCGCAGCGCGATGGATTTCCGCTCGCCGCCGACGATACCTTCGGCGGTGCCGCGGACGAGTCCCGACACCGGGATCTGATGATGGAAGGCGTGCACGAGCAAGAACGCGCCGCGCGTCGATGGATCGAGCGGATTGGCCGGATACTCGATCGAGATCCAGGGCGGTCCGGACCGGTGCGAGCTCGGCGAGGCGGCAACGAGCGCGGCAACGCCGACAATCGCGGCGGCCAGGGAGAGTGATGACTTGACGAGCGGGCGCATGATGAGTCCTTGGTGATGGGTGATCGAGGCCTAACGAGGAAGGAGGCGAATGTTCGCCTTGAAGGATCGAACGTAGATGCGCGCTCCGCCGCCGCCGGTCGTGAAGCCGATCTCCTGGCCGCGGCCTTCGCGACCGGGCACCGCCGGTCGCTTGGTGATGCCGTTCTCGATCGTGCCGGCGACACTGGCGATGTCGAAATCGGCGGGAACACTGCGCGGCATTCTGAGATCGATCGCCCCGCTGTGGGTGTCGATGTCGATCGAGCCGCCGCGTTCGACGTCGCCGGCGAAGTCGACAGCGCCCGTGACCGATTCGATCCGCGCGCGCTCGAAGCGGCCGGACGTGACATGGATCGTTCCACTCACCGTCGTTAGGCCGGCGTCGTCGCTCCCGCCGGTGAGGGCGATGTCGCCGCTCGCCGTTTTGAGCCGCGCCCACGACGGTGATCCGTCGACCGTGACCGCTCCATCCATCGACTCGATTGTGAGCTCGTGCGGACTGCCTGCCACGTGTACGGAGCCACCGATGATGTTGAGATCGAGTCCACCGGTGACGCCTTCGACGTCGATCGTCGCGCTACCGCTCTTCGCCCAGATCCGCGCGCCGGCCGGCACATACAGATCGAGCTTTCCACTCGGCACCCCCGTCGCGGTCTCGAGGTAGTATTTCGCGCCGGTCGACAGAGTGGTCGAGGTGATGAATCCTCCATCGAAGCGCGCGTCGTTCGGGATCGAACCGGTGATCACCGCACTGTCCTTTTTCCATCCGTGAATGCGCAACTCGGCGAATGCGCCGGAGATACGGATGGATGCCGTCGACGTGACGGCGCGGCGGATCTCCACCGCGCGCTGCGCCGGAAGCGGCCGTGACGCGAGCGTGGACACGAGCGCCAGGCAGGTCAACTGGAATCGGGCCATCGGGCGTGACTCGTAAGGCATAGTCAGGTGCTCGGGAGCAAGGCGTTCGCGCGGCGCAGCAGCTCGACCTTGCGCTCGTAGTGGCCGGCTAACAGGTCGGGGAGCGTAGGATCCGCGGGATCGGCGGCGAGGGCGCGGCGCGCCTCGTCGATGGCGACATCGATGACGCGAAGACTCGCTTCGACCTTGGCGATCGTCGCGGGATCGAGCTGTGCGCGGCGTTCGGCCAGCGTTTCGCTCAGTTCGTGAATCGCGCCCGCGTAGTCAGCGTCGATGGATCGCGCAACGGGCGGAGGAGTGAACGATGCGTTCGTTGCTGGCGATGTCCGCGGCTCAAGGACAACCACCGTCGGCCGAGGCGTGAGGAACACCGTCACGATGGACGAGAGGGCAATGAGAATCAGCGCGGCGGCCGCCAGCAGCGACCAGTGGCGAGCACGCAGGGTGATCTGGCGCGGTGAGATACGGTCGCGCGCGTCGTCCCACAGGCGCGGGGGCGGCTCGATCTCGTCAGGCAGGGCGTGTGCGGCGCCGACCAGCGCCTCGAGATGGTCGCGCCGCGCCATGCACGCGTCGCAAGTCGCCAGGTGCAGCTCGACTACACGCCGCTCCGCTATCGCTAGTCGGCCGTCGAGCAGGTCGCCAAGACGGTCGAGGTCCATGTGTTGTTGCTCGCGGTTTGTCATCGTTCCAGTGCCTCCATGAGAAGCCGCCGAGCGCGATGGAGTTGCGCGCGCAGCGTGCCCTCGGCCAAGCCAGTGAGCTCGGCGATCTCGTTGTGGCGATAGCCGACTACGTCGTGGAGCACGAACACCTGTCGTGCGCCCGGCGGGAGCGCGGCGATCGCGCGCTCGAGATCCACCGCCTGCGCGATATCGATTGCGGGGATGCTTCGCTGCTCGCCGTCAATCGCGGCGGTTTCGTCCGACTCGTCGCTTTGCGTACGAACGCGCGCCGCGCGGCGACGGTCGCCACGGATGCGCATGAAAAGCGTGTTGATGGTGATGCGGTGCAGCCACGACGCGACGGCGGCGTCGCCGCGAAATGCCGTTAGGCGCTGCCACGCATGCACGAACACATCCTGAGTCAGCTCGCGTGCCTCCCGAGCGTCCGCGGTGAGGCGGAGGGCCAGCGCATACACGCGCGGCGCGTTCGAGCGATACAGCGCTTCGAACGCAGCCACGTCGCCGCGCTGTGCTCGCTCAACGAGCGCGCGTTCGGCGTCGCGATCAGTGGGTTGGGGCATCGCGGCGATGTCGGTCCAGGGCTCGGCGAGGTTCGTGAGCATACCTGGAGTGAGATGCCGGTGCGAGTGACGGCGCTTGAACGCCATTGTCGGCGACGATGAAAATTCGTCATAGTTTTGTTACGGATGAAGATTGTTCTTGATAATCGACCAAACCGCCGATATACGTTCGCTATGAACCCATCAATCGACGCGATGGAAGTACCCCTCACCTCGGTCGGCCGCACACTGGATGACACCGATCGACAGATCCTCGCCTTTCTGCAGCGCGACGCGCGGATGGCGAACGCCGAGATCGCGCGGCGGCTCGGGATGGCGCCGTCGGCGATCTACGACCGCATTCGCAAGCTCGAGGAGCGGCACGTCATCGATGGCTACGAAGCGCGCGTGAACGCGAAGTCCGTCGGACTCGGTCTCACGGCGTTCATTTTCGTGCGCGGCGAGGACGGTGTCGGCGATACGAAGACGGGGACGTTGCTTGCGAAGATCCCCGAGACGCTCGAGGTCCATCACGTCGCCGGCGAAGACTGCTACCTCGTCAAAGTGCGCGTCGCCGACACCGATTCGTTAGGTAAGCTGCTGCGCGAGCGCATCGGCGCGATCAAAACCGTTCGCTCTACGCGCACGACGATCGTGCTCGGCACCTTGAAGGAGACGTACAAGCTTCCCGTCGGAGTCGACGGCGACATCGACGCACGGCGATGACTGGAGAACGTCCGGGCGGGGTGAGCGCTCCCCGGAAGCACGTAGCGGCGGCGTTCTCCGCCGTCTACCTGATTTGGGGCTCGACCTACCTCGCGATCAAGTACGCGGTGATGACGATTCCGCCCTTTCTCATGGGCGGCGTGCGCTTTGTCATCGCCGGAGCGATTCTGTATGCGTTTGCGCGCCGCCGCGGCGCGGTCGCACCAACTCGCTCGCAGTGGCGCGCTGCGGCGATCACCGGCGTGCTGTTGCTCCTCGGCGGCAACGGGGCCGTGATCTGGTCGGAGCAGCATGTGGCCTCGGGACTCGTGGCGCTCATCGTCGCCATCGTGCCGCTCTGGATGGTGGCACTCGATTGGTTGCGTCCGGGCGGGACGCGGCCCAGTCACGCCGTCTTCATCGGCTTGGCGCTTGGGCTCGTCGGCCTCGCCCTCCTGATCGGCCCCGACGCGATCGCTCCTCGCGATGCGTCGCATCTCGACGTGCGTGCAGCGATTGTCCCCGTGTTCGGCTCGATGCTGTGGGCGCTCGGCTCGATCTACAGTCGTTATGCACCACGGACGGCATCGGCGCCCCTGGCGACGGGGATGCAGATGCTCGCCGGCGGCGCGGCATTTCTCATCGTGAGCATCCTCGCCGGCGAGCCACGACAGTTCAGCGTGGGCGCCGTAGCGATGTCGTCGCTGATCGGATTCCTCTATCTGCTAACGTTCGGGTCTTTGATCGGCTTCACCGCGTACATCTATCTGCTCGGCGCGACGACGCCCGCAAAGGCGTCGACCTACGCATACGTGAATCCCGTTGTCGCCGTAATCCTTGGCTCCGCCGTGGCGGGCGAGCCGTTCACGCCGCGCATGCTGGTGGCGGCGGCGATCATCCTTGGCGCGGTGGCGCTGATTACCCTGGCGAATGCGCGGCAATCCACCGAGGCGCCTTTACCAGCCAAGCAGCCCGAGCGCGGCCCCGGCCGACGCATCTCGGCAGCCTAACGATTGATCGACCCATCGGAATTCATAGGGTTTCGCGCGCTTGTCGAACGCGGCACCCGATTGGTTACCGGATGAGCGTCTCGGTAACACGCGCAGTCCGCCTTCGTTCGGGCATTTCGCGGCGACATGAGAGGGTGCACGAACACCCGGTAGCACGGCAAGTCGTTGCCTTTATGGCACTTAGATAGAAGGGACCGATGGGCGTGTGAGTTGCCTTAAGGAATGGCATTCTCGCGGCAGTTCTTTAGGCTGGGCGCGTGAATCTTACCTCTTCATTTTAGGAGAATCTCATGCGCACCTCGCCAATGGACCGGAAGGGTTTCACGCTCATTGAACTCCTCATCGTGGTCGTAATCATCGGCATCTTGGCCGCGATCGCGATCCCGAAATTCGCCAATACCAAGAACAAGGCGTATGTGACGGCGATGAAGTCGGACCTGCGCAACCTCGTCACCGCTGAGGAAGCGTTTTTCTCCGATTCGACGTACTACACAACCGCGACGAATCTCACGACGCGCAACACGTGGAAGAGCACCACGGGCGTGGGCGTGCCGGCGGTGACGAGTGGCGCGGGCTTCTGGAAGGCGACCGTGACGCACAGCCAGCTCGCGGGTGCGACCTGCGGTATCGGCGTGAACACGACCAACCCGATCATCACGACGGCGGGCGACGGTGAGCCGAGCTGCTACGTCCCTTGAGGAATTGAAGGAACAGAGGAGGGCCCGGTGCAACAGCGCACCGGGCCCTTTTTTTCCAGCAGCGCGACGCATCGAGTGCTGTGTGCGTGGCAGATTAGTTGCTCCTTCCACCCACCCAACCCGCGCGCACGCGCAGCTGCGCCGGCGTGGCGTTAGGCATCTCCTCGATGGACCAGTCGCTCGCGCCGCGGACGAGGCGCAAGCCCGCCCAGGCGAGGGCCTCATCGAAGTCCGGGTCCTCGACGCCGCCGACGTGGCTCACGAACCAGTCATGAAGGTTGGTCCCAGCTGCTTCGCTCACCGCGTGCTCGACGTCGTCCTCGGTGTAGCCGCGACCTTGTAGGTAGTATGAGGCGTTCGGTTGCTCCCAGCTGAGCCGGCGCAGGTTGCGAAAGGCGTCGTCCAACGAGCGCGCATTCTCACTGCGCGAACGAATGAGCAAATCGAAGTACAGCGCCAGCCCCGCGCCTTTGGTGTAGTAGCTGAAGAAATCGTTCGGATTCACGGCGTATCCTGGCTGCGCTCCATCCCAGAATGGCGCTTCGAACGACGCCATCCGCGCCGAGGTCTCCTTGCGTCCCGGCTCGGTGAGATTGGGCCTAACGATTGAGTTCGCGATCATCCCGTAAAATCCATCGCGAGCCAGTACGCCGGCGCGGTAGAGCGCGACCTGCCCGTAATACTGCGTCCACCCCTCGGCGACCCACAGGCTGGGTTGGTATTGCTCGCGCGTGTAGTCGAAGGGGCCGAGGGCGATTGGACGCACGCGCTTCACGTTCCAGACGTGGAAATACTCGTGCGCGGCCGTGCCGATGCCAGGAAGGAGTACGTCCTCCTCGTGCCACGGATTTCTGTTGATGATCTGCGTCGAGTAGAGGTGCTCCATCCCGTCGCCGCCTGCGTAGCCGATGTTGAATACGAACGTGTACATCTCGAGTGGCGGCGGTCCGAAGACGCTGTTCTCGTAGCGTACAATCTTCTCGACGTCGCCGACGAATCGACGGCGCTCAGTCGCCGTCGACGGCCCGTTGTGGTGGACCATTGTGCGGTAGATCCGTCCGTCGACGGTAAAGCTGTCGACCATGAGCGCGGGGGCGACCTCGGTCGGCGTGTCGATCAGCCGATCATAGTTCTCGAAACGATAGTCCGCCTGATCCGGCGTGCGCGCGTCGCCATTCAAAATGTGCCAGCCCGCGGGAAGGTCGACGTGGAGCGTCACCGGGTCCGGCTTGTGATCGACGACATACATGAACACCGACGCGCCATTCCAATTGGCGTGCGCGGTGTCGAGAACGCTGAACGTTCCCGACAGCGTATTCACGAAGACGCGATAGTGCACGTTGATCGTCCGCGCTCCAGCCGGAGACACTCGCCACAGCGAACCATTCTCGCGCTCCCAGCGAAGCGGCGCGCCGCCCGGTCCGGTAATCGTTAGGTCCTGAAGCGTTCGGGCGAAGTCGAAGCGCGCGTAGCGGCCGGGAGACCACACCGGCATCTGCAGTCGCATGACGTCGCCCGTGACGCTCCCGATGGTCATCTGAACGTCGAAGAGATGCGACGTGGGGTCGGGCATCCCGATCCGATAGGCGATATCGAACCGCGCCGCGGGGGGCGGCGCTGGCTGCGCTTGGACAGGTGACACCGCACGACAGACGACGAAGCCAGCGATCGCGAAGTTGAGAGCGAGGCGGCGCACGCGTGATCTCCCATCGGTGAATGAAAGCGTCGCACGGGCGACGTCGGCATGAAGACTAGCAATACGTGCCGCTGCAGGGACAGCCGGGCTCGACGACTCCCGGCGGCATGAAAGACGCCACATACGGTAGTCACTACTCAAGCGAGCGAGCGGGAATGGCGACGAAAAAGCGGACTGGCTCGGCGAAAAAGCTGACCGAGTATCGGCGAAAACGCGACTTCACGAAAACGCGTGAGCCAGCCGGCGGCGGCGCGAAGACGACTGGGAAGAAGCGCGCGCCGTCTCTTCATTTCGTCATTCAGAAGCACGACGCGAGTCGTCTTCATTTCGATTTCCGCCTCGAGCTCGATGGCGTCATGAAGAGCTGGGCGGTGCCAAAAGGACCCAGCTACGATCCGGCGGTGAAGCGACTCGCGATGGAGGTCGAGGACCATCCTATCGAATACAACAGCTTCGAGGGCACAATTCCCGAAGGGGAGTATGGCGGCGGCACCGTGATGCTCTGGGACCGCGGAACTTACGAGGCCGAGGATGGCGGTGGCGTGGCCACGTTGCGCGAAGGGTACGCGCGCGGCGATCTCAAGGTCGTGCTCCACGGTGAGCGGCTGCAGGGCGGCTGGGTGCTGGTGCGCATGAAGCGGCCCGGCCGGCCACAATGGTTGCTCATCAAGCATCGCGACGAATTCGCATCGCGCTCGCGGGACATCGTCGAGGAAACGACGACGTCGGTGGCGACGGGGCGCACGATGGACGACATCGCCGCCGGAAGAACGCGCAAAGCCTCTGCGGCGCGACGTCCAGGTCAGCGGCCGCGAAAAACGGGCGCCCGTTTCTCCTGAAAGGCGCGGAGCGCTTCGGCGACATCCTGCGACACGAAGCACGTTTTGATCGACGCCAGCTCGCGCGCGAGGTGGTCCTCGAGGGACGCCTCGAACGTCGACGCGAGCAGCCGCTTGCTGAGGGCGAAGGCGATCGGCGGCCCGGCGGCGAGTCGCTCCGCGTACGCCGCGGTCTCTTTTGCGAAGGTGACATCGTCGTACACCGCCGCGACGAGACCAACGCGCTGCGCCTCGTCCGCGTCGAGATCGCGACCGGAGAGAATGATCTCGCTCGCGCGTGAGAGTCCGATCAAGCGCGGTAGCATGTAACTCACGCCCGCATCGGGACTCAGTCCCCGTCGCACGTAACCGGCGGCGACGCGTGCGCCGCGCGCGATGAGTCGAATGTCGGCGGCGAGAGCGAGACCAAAGCCCGCACCTGCCGCCGATCCATTTATCGCGGCGATGAGAGGTTTCTCACATCGAATCACCGTCTGGACCCACCGACCGACCCAGGCGAGCGGGTCGAGACGATCACGCAGATCGCCGTCGGGCAATCGTGGAGGCTCGGAGAGATCGAGTCCCGAACAGAAGCCGCGTCCCGCTCCGGTGATGACGACGACGCGCACCGCGTCATCGCGCGCGGCTTCGTCGACGGCGCGGGGCAATTCGTCCGCGAGGCGCGGATTGACCGCGTTGAGGCGGTCTGGCCTGTTCAGCGTGATCGTGCGGACGCCGCTGGCCGATGAGGCGACAAGAAGATGTTCGTAGGACATGGCGTTGCGAAGGGTCGATGCGCGTCGATGTGTCGTTGCGCGGCGCGTGGCCGATACTGGAAACAGTAGCGCGTACTGTGCAGAAATGTGGCGCGGGCAAATGAGCCGCGCGGATAACACGCGGTGACAGGCGGCACGATCGAAAAGTGTGAGACGAAATGTGCGAACGATCACCGCCGTCGAATTTCACGACACGCGACAATGAGAACGTCGTCAATTCGAAGGAATTGTCGCGTCGAACACGAGACAATTCAGTGTAATTATCGAGCGCGCGTGGTCGTCCACTAAACGAGCGCCACGCGTTGCTCCGTTCGCGACGTCGAACGCCGAAGCCCGCGTCGCTTTCGTTTCGTCCGCGGAGTTTCACCGCTTCACCTCTCACCGCGCGGGACCTTCGATGAGCCTCTTCAAGAAACGCCGACCTGATCCCAATAACCTTCCCACGACCGGCGCCGGGTATTCGGTGCTCGACGCGCAGCTCTCGGTCCGTGGTGATATCGAGACCGAGGGCACGTTGCGCGTCGACGGCAAGCTCGATGGATCGATTCGCCGCGCGGACGTCGTCGTCATCGGCGAGGGCGCGACCGTCGTCGGCGACATCTCGGCGCGCGAGGTGATCGTTGGTGGATCCGTGCAGGGAAATGTCGTCGCCACGACACGCATCGAGCTTCAGCCAAGTGCGGTCGTCACCGGCGACATCGACGCTGGCGCGATCATGATTCAGGAAGGGTGTGTCGTGCAGGGACGTCTCACCGTGACGACGACGCCGGCGGCAAAACCCGTGAAAGTCAAAGTGCGCTCGCCCATGCCAACGCCGGCCACAGCGCTCGCTGGCTCCGAGGCCGCGTAACACAGGGCGATGGCGACGAAGCAACGCCCCCAGCGACAAACCGGGTGGACGATACTCATTGTCCCGCCGAATCCACTGCGCAAAACGCGCGCGGTGCACATTCGGCGTCGGCATGTTCGTGCCGCGCTCGCCATCCTCGGTTTCTGCACGCTGACGATCGCCGGACTCGGCGTCGTCGTGTTCAGCGACACGCTGCAGGTGACGGCGACGGCCGACGAGTTGGCGGATGCGCATCAGATGATTCTCACGCTCACCGACTCGTTGCAGAGCATCGCCGATCTCGATGTTCCCGACGAGGACGAGTCGGCGGCGCATAACGCGAAGAACGCGTCGGCGCGCGGCGCGCGTGTCACCGAAGTCGGCTTGACGCGCCCGGCCCATGGCATCGCGCTCCCGGCGGTCGGTGTGATCACGAGTCGCTTTTCACGATCGCGATGGCACCCGATCCTGCGCATTTTCCGGCCGCACAAGGGCGTGGATGTCGCCGCTCCATATGGCTCGAACATCACGGCTCCCGCCGCGGGCCGCGTGACATTCGTCGGCCGCAAGCTCGGCGACGGTCTGATGGTGGAGCTCGATCATGGTAACGGCGTGACGAGTCGTTATGCACACTGCAGCGCCGTGAAGGTCAAAGTCGGCGATTTCGTCTCCTTCGGCGATGTCATCGCCTTGGTGGGTTCGTCGGGCCTCTCGACCGCCGCGCATGTGCATTTCGAGGTGCGGGTGCGGGGGGAGCCGGTCGATCCGCTCAAGTATCTGATCCAGGCACGCCTAACGCCGCAGAAGGCGCCAGAGCCCGCATCCGTCATTCAAGCGGGTACGCCGACGCCGCATCATACGCCGGGCACCGGCTCGGAAAATCCTTAGGTTGCCACGGCGGCGCTAAATCAATCCGCCTGGCACAATTCCCTTGTCGCCAAATCGCGAGCGTACGCGATCGACCACGCGCGCAAGTTTCCGATCGCGCTCGGTGTCGACGAGCCGGCTGTCGAGGGCATCGAAGAGCGTGAGTTGATCCGCGGACGAGTCGGCGGCGAGCGACGAGAGCGCAACACCGAGCAATCGAGCCGGGACGCGACGGGCCGCGCGAAGCCGGCGCAAGAGTCCTTTCGCCACCGACAGCATGACGCGATCAGCGATCACCGGCCGGTCCAGCGTGCGGCTTGCCTGACGAGTACGAAAGTCCCAATCACGGATCTTCACGCGAATCGTGCGCGCGGCCATGCCGTCGCCACGCAAATCGGCGGCGGCGCGGGTCAGCAGCGCCAAGAGCTCACGCGTCAGCTCGGCGTCATCATCAATGTCGACGGAGAACGTCTCGTCGCGACTGATGCTCTTCGCGTCGAGATTCGACTCGACGTGCGCCCGATCGATACCGCGCACGCGATCGAGCAGCCACGCCGCCTCGCGCTTGCCGAGCCACTGCGCGAGCGTCGACAGGTCGTATTGCAGAACGTCGGGCACCGTGCGCATGCCGAGGCGCGCGAGCCGCTCCTGGAATCGCGGACCGATCATCGGAATCTCGGCGAGGGTGATGCCACGCATGAATTCCGCTTCGGCTCCGGCGGGAACGACGTACACCCCCGTCGCCTGATTCTCCGGGCGCGGCTTTGCCTGCTCGACGGCGAGCTTCGCGATGAGTTTCGACGTCCCGCCGCCAAACGAAACGGAGATGCCAGTCTCGCCGATCACATCGCGCCGAACACGCGCCGCCGTGTCGGCGAGATCCTCGTAATGATAGAGCGCTTCCGTCCCGCCGAGGTCGAGATACCACTCGTCGATGCTCGCACCCTCGACGGCGGGCGCGTGGCGCTCCAACACCGCGCGAATCTCGCGGTGCTTCTCCGAGCACGCCTTGCGCGGCACCGGGACGCAGACGGCGTCCGGGCAAAGGCGCAGGGCGCGCGAGATCGGCATCGCCGAGCGCACGCCAAACTTTCGCGTCTCGTACGAAGCCGAGCAGACGACGCCGCGGCTCTCGCGTGTTCCGCCAACGATGAGCAAAGGCTCACGACCCGCGCCATCCGGATCGACGAGCCGCGCCACGGCGACGAAAAATGCATCGGCGTCGGCGAGGAGAATTCGCCGATGCTCCGCCATGCTCACCAAGCCCCGCGCTCGCCCGCCAGCTCGATGACGCGCCCCAGCCGATCGGCCGCGTGGCGCCAATTGGTCTCGACGGCGTGCTCGGCGTCGTCGCGACGTCCCTCGGAAATGGCGGCAATGATGATGTCATGCTCGGCGACGGACGAACGAATGTCACCGGTGAGCATGCTGATGTACATGCGGATGTAGCGCTCGGCCTGCGGCTTTACCGCCGCGTAGAGCGCAAGCAGCCGCGGCCCCGCCCCCGCTTCGACGATGCAACGATGAAAACGATCGTCGGCGTCGTAAAGCTGCTCGTGGTCGATCGGCGTGGTGCGTCCCGTGCGATGGAATTCAGAGTTTGCCTCGCGCAGCGCCTTCGTGAGAGCGACTCTCGCATCGGCACGCATCGAGGCAGCATGATGCGCGGCAATGCCCTCGAGCGCGCCGACGACGGTGAGCAGTTCGTGGACATCGTCGCGCGTGAGCGGCGCGACGGTGAGACGCGACTGCTGCGCGCCGAGCGTATCGATGACGTAGCCTTCCTGGAGTAGCCGCTGGAGCGCCTCGCGCACCGGTGTGCGACTCACGCCCAACCGCGTGGCGATCTCAGTCTCGACGATGCGGTTTCCGGGAGCGAGCAGTCCGCCGACGATCAGCGCGCGCAGACGCGCGTAGACTTGATCCGGCCGCGATCCGTGCGGCGCATCGATCGGAGTGTCCTCCGCAATGGTGGAGGCACTCCGTCCGCGCGGCGAGGAGCGAGTGCTCTTCGTTGCGGGATGCGTGGGATCTGCCGGAGGGGCAGACTCGGTCGGCTTCCGCTTCGTGCTCATCCTGGTTGCAATATAGGCCGTTCAGGCTCTGTTCATGAGTCACGAGTTGTTATAGGTCCAATGGAACGGACGTATATTCCAGCCGACCTCGATGCCTTTTCCATTCACGCGCGCGGGCGCACTGCCTGACGAGTATGGGTCATGAGCTGGGCGCTCGACGAATTTTTCGCTAGCGTCGAGGAGGAATTTGGCGTGTCCATCACGGACGCCGAACAACTCGACACGCCTGGTGCCGTGATCGACTTCGTCGCCACGGCGTCTCCTGCCCAGGATGGCATGGATGACGATGAGTATCGCGAGCACGTCGCCGCGGTCGTCGGCGAGCTAATGGCTCGTACCCTGGGGATCACACGCTACCGCGAGGATTGGCGGTTCGTGGAGGATCTCAGGGTTAGATAGGCCGTCGGTGGTCGGTGAGTCGGGGTCCAAGTCCAAGCGATCACCGATCACCGACCGCTATTGGAACTCCGCCTCTTCCAGCTCATCCCTCAGCTTGATATAGCTCGCGAACCGATCGGCGTTCACATCGCCGCGTTTCACCGCATCCTTTACCGCACACCCTGGCTCGACGACGTGCGTGCAGTCGGTGAACCGGCAGCTCGCCGCGAATTGGCGCAGCTCCGGGAAGCAGCTGTCCAGATGCTCGGCGGTGAGCGCCCACATGCCGACCTCGCGCAGGCCGGGCGTGTCGACGACGTAACCGCCGCCGTCGTTGGGGAGCGGAATCATCGTCGCGCCGACGGTCGTGTGACGACCCTTGTTCACCGATGCACTAATTTCGCCGACGCGGAGTGAAAGCCCCGGAAACAACGCGTTCAGGAGCGATGATTTCCCGACGCCCGAAGGTCCGGTAAAGACCGACACGCGTCCATTTAGCGTCGCGCGCACGGACTCGAGGCCATCGCCACGCTTCGTGCTCGTGAAGTGGACGGAATATCCCGCGCGCGAATACGCCGCGAAGCGCTCTTGCGCCGCCCGCTCCGGCACGAGATCGACCTTGTTCACGATGATGTGAGCCGCGAGCTGGTTCGCTTCGGCGATCACGAGAAAGCGGTCGAGCATTCGCACATGCGGCTCGGGTTTGGCCGCCGCGAATACGACTACGACCTGATCCACGTTGGCGGCGACAATCCGCTCCCCGTACGCGCCGCCCGGCGCACGACGCGCCAAGCGCGAGCGGCGCGGCAGAATCTCGCAGATCGCCCACGCTCCGCCAC
>DATEHJ010000493.1:0-7689 GCA_035279645.1 Gemmatimonadaceae bacterium | reverse complement strand
GCTTCGACGCGACGCGCCGAATCCGCCTGGACGCGACGTACTGAATCGGCGGCGGCGCGGCGCGACACGGAATCACCGGCGCTCGCGACGCTGCGCGTGGCCGAATCGATGCGTGCGACCATCTGCCACACATTCTCCATGCGCCCCGGCGACCGCTGCGGTGTCAGCACCATCACCGAGTTCACTTTCGCCGGATTCACCGACGGTTGGAGCAAGTAGGTACGCGTCCAACCCTCCGCGGTCTTGAGCTCGCGAAGCACGGAACCAATCGGGATGCCGCGCGGGAAGGTGCCGCCGAGGCCCGACGTGTAGATCATCGTCCCAGCCGGAAGCGTCGTTCGAAACGGCACGCCGCGCAATTCGAGCAAATATTCACCGCTCCCACCGAGGCTCTGTTGCAGGTGCGGATAGACGATGCCGAAGGCGGTCCCATCGCCGGACATCGCGCTCGCGCGAAAGTCGGGATGAGAGAAGAGAATGGCGATGCTGATCGACGGATCCGCGGTTTGCACCAGACCAACGACGCCCTCCGGCGAGACCACGGGACTGTAGACCTTGATGCCAGCGCGCGTCCCAGCCGTCAGGGTGAGCGTGGTGACGACGTCTTCACGCACCGCGTTATGCACCGCCTCGGCGGGCACGAACCCGCTGCGTATTCGCGAGCCGAGGCCGAGCAGCTTTCGCAGCTCGTCATTCTCGCTCTGGAGCGCGACGGAGTTGAAGCCGCGCATGACGGCGGAATCGAGGCGGGCAGTGCGCTCTTCGCTCAACTGCCACGCGGCGTGCCAGCGCTCGGCGTTGCTCTGCAGGTTCACGAGGGGCGCGACGACGGAGCGCCGCAACACCTCGGCGAGCGGCTCCCGCATTTGTAGCGGCAGCACGAGCGCCACCAGGGAGATGATGACACACCCGAGAAACAGGAGAAAATCGACTCGGCTGCTCAGCCGCGTGGCACGTGCCACCGCCCCTCCCGCCCCGTCAGGTGCTCAGGACCGACCAGTACTTCTCTTCGTCGTCGAGGATGCGACCGGTGCCGCGCACGACACACGTTAGCGGATCCTCATCGACGTGGATTGGCAGACTGGTTTCCTGACTGAGTAGGAGATCGAGACCGCGGATGAGTGCGCCGCCGCCCGTCATCACGATGCCACGATCAACGATGTCGCTGGCCAGCTCGGGAGGCGTGATCTCGAGCGCACGCCGTACGGCGTCGACGATTGCCTGCACCGGCTCCTGGATCGCCTCACGAATCTCGCTCGAATGCACGCGGACCGTCTTCGGGATGCCCGAGACGAGGTCGCGCCCCTTCACTTCCATCTCGCGCTCTTCACCGACGGGCGCCGCCGACCCGATCTGAATCTTGATCTGCTCCGCCGTCGGTTCGCCGATGAGCAAGTTGTAATTCTTGCGCATGAACTGCACAATCGACGTGTCGAGCTCGTCACCGCCAACGCGAATCGACGTATCGCTGACGATACCCGACAGAGCGATGACAGCGATCTCCGTCGTGCCGCCGCCGATGTCGATCACCATGTTACCCGTCGGCGTCTCGACCGGGAGTCCAACGCCGATCGCGGCCGCCATCGGCTCGGCGACCATGAAGACCTCCTTCGCTCCAGCGCCTAACGCGGAATCGCGCACCGCACGCTTCTCCACTTCGGTGATACCGGAGGGTACACACACGATCACGCGAGGTTTCACTTTGAAAAAGTGGTTCTCGATGATCAGTGTGAGGAAATAGCGGAGCATCTTCTCCGTCACGTCGAAGTCGGCGATGACGCCGTCCTTCATCGGCCGGACGGCGATGACGCCGTCCGGCGTTCTCCCAAGCATCCGCTTCGCCTCCAAGCCGACGCCTTTGATCTTCTTCGACTCCCGGTCGATGGCGACTACCGAAGGCTCATTGAGGACGATGCCTTCGCCTTTGACGTAGATGAGAGTATTCGCCGTGCCGAGGTCGACACCAATCGCGTTCGCCGGGAAGAGTGATCCCGCTTTGAAGAAGGGCCAGCGCATCCAGTCGTCCGTTCAGTCGTCGCTCGGCCGTGGCGGTGGGAGCGATCGCACTGTGAGAGAGGGAGGGAGAAGCCGTTAAGGTAGTCGAGCGGGAGAGCGCGTACAAGGCGTTGGCCTGACGCAACCTACGATGAGCGGAGCAACGGTGAGGCTCGTCACACGATTCACCGAGCGGCATTGTCCAAGACGCACAGCGCGTGTTCCCGTCACCTCGCGATGAGCGCTCAGTCAACAAATGTCGTCGGCTCGGTGAACGGAAGACCGAAGGCATCGGCGACAGCTTCGTACGTCACCTTGCCGTCAGCCATGTTGAGACCCTTCAGCAACGCGGGATTGTCGCAGAGCGCCTTCTTCCAACCTTTGTTCGCCAGCTGCATGGCGTAGGGGAGCGTCGCGTTGGTGAGGGCGAGCGTCGACGTGCGCGGAACGCCGCCTGGCATGTTGGCCACGCCGTAGTGGATCACGCCGTCGACGACATAGGTAGGGTTCTCGTGCGTCGTCGGCTTCATCGTCTCGACGCATCCACCCTGATCGATGGCGACATCGACGATCACAGAGCCCGGCTGCATTTTGGACAGGTCGTCGCGTCGAATCAGCTTGGGCGCCTTCGCGCCCGGAATCAGCACCGCTCCAACAACGAGGTCCGCCATGACAACTTCCGACAAAATATTGTGCCGGTTCGAGTGGATCAGGACCACGTTTGCCGGCATGACGTCCGACAGGTAGCGAAGGCGCTCGAGTGAGAGATCGAGAATCGTCACCTTCGCTCCCATCCCGGCCGCCATCTTCGCCGCGTTGATGCCGACGATCCCGCCGCCAAGAATCACCACTTTGGCTGGCGCGACACCTGGCACACCGCCGAGCAGCACACCGCGTCCGCCGTAGAGCTTCTCGAGGTACTTGGCGCCCTCCTGCACGGCCATGCGTCCGGCAACCTCGGACATCGGAGTCAGCAGCGGCAGCTCACGCGTCGGCAGCTCGACGGTCTCGTACGCGATGCAGACACCGCCGGTGTCCATGTGGGCGCGCGTGAGGCGCTCGTCGGCAGCAAAATGAAAATATGTGAACACGACCTGTCCCCGGCGAATGTGCTTCCACTCGGGCTCGATCGGCTCCTTTACCTTCATGATCATTTCGCTGTCACGCCACAAGGATGCCGCGTCGGGTGCGATCTTCGCCCCGACGTTCGTGTACATGTCGTCGGGGAAGCCGCTGCCGATACCGGCTCCGACTTCGACCAGCACGTTGTGACCAGCGGCAACCAGCTGCTCCGCGCCTGCAGGAACGAGCGCGATGCGATTTTCGTTTGTTTTGATTTCCTTTGGAACGCCGATTTTCATGGACAGAGTGGATCCTCAGATGTGAGCAGAACCGCGGAGCACTGTAAGGTCACTAGCGCGAAGGCTGAATTCAACGACCGCCGATCACCGCCGTTGGACCGAGACTGAGTACGGTCTGTCTCTCGGGTGCGAAGAACTCCCGCGCGACGCTCGCGATGTCATCCGATGTCACCGCGTCGACGAGCGCGAGCGTTTCATCGAGCGTGCGATAGGGCTCGCCATAGAGCTCGACCGCGGCCGCCCGATACATGCGCGCCCCGACGCTCTCGAGCGAGAGCGTCATTTGCCCCTTGAGCTGCGATTTGCCCATCGCGATCTCGCTCTCCGGGAGCCCTTCCGCCGCCACGCGTGAGAGCTCGTCACGAATGACGTCGAGCGCCGCGCTGGCGCTGTCGGGCGATGTCGCGACGTACACGCCATGCATGCCCGCATCGGCGTAGAATTGCTGAAACGTGTACACCGAGTACGCGAGGCCGAGCTCCTCGCGCACTCGCTGAAAGAGTCGCGAGCTCATCCCGCCGCCGAGCAGCATGCTCAACATCACGAGGGCGAAGCGACGCGGATCCGCATAACGAAGGGCGCTCGTTCCAATAACCACATGCGTTTGCGTCCCCTCGCGATCCACATGACGCGTTTCCGGCGCGACGATCGACGCGTCAGGCGCCTTCAGAAGACTCGCATCACCGCTCGGAACGCCAGCCCACCCGGTGCGTTCGAGCACGTCCAGCAACGCCGCGTGCTCGACATTGCCCGCCGCGGCGACAACGAGCTGGGGTGGATGATAGGCGCGTTCGTGCAGATCCTTGAGCGCGCGCACGCCCAGGTGCCTAACGGTATCGCGGGTGCCGAGAATCGAATGGCCGTACGGGTGAGCGCCCCACAGCACCTCGTTGTGCAACTCGAACACGAGGTCGTCGGGCGTGTCCTCGACCATCGCGATTTCCTCCAGCACGACCTTTCGCTCGAGCGCGAGATCATCGGAGCGCAGGAGGGGCCGAAACACGATGTCGGCGATGACGTCCGCGGCCTGCGTGAGATGCTCGTCGAGGACGCGCGCCTGATAGACGGTGTGCTCGCGCGACGTGTAGGCATCCAGCGAGCCGCCGAGCACCTCGAGCTCGAGGGCGATTTGCTTGGCGGTCCGGCGCTCCGTGCCCTTGAACACCATGTGCTCGAGCAAATGCGAAACGCCCATGCGGTCCGCCGACTCGTGCACGGATGCGGCCCGCACCCACGCTCCGAACGAGACCGACCGTACTCCCGGCATGTGCTCCGAGAGTACGGTCAGTCCATTGGGCAGTACGCTACGCTTGAACTCGCCTTTCGACTTGGTCGCTCGGCTCACTGTCGGCGGGAACGTTCTCCTCCCCGACGTGGTCGATCGCCGCGGCCGCCACCACGTTCGCCGCGACTGGCTTGATCGGCCGCGCGCTCGACAGGCTCGTGTCCCTCACCCTCGCCCGCGCCTGACGAGCTACCATTGCCGCTTTCGCCGCCGCCCGTACCACCGCCTCCACCATCGGAGCTGGACTCGGGCTTGGGCAGTAGCGCCTTACGAGAGAGGCGCAATCGGCCGCGCTCGTCGCGCTCGATGAGCTTGACGCGAACGCGATCACCCTTCTTCACGACGTCTTCGGTCTTCTCTGTGCGGCTGTGCTGCATTTCCGAGATGTGCAACAGCCCTTCAGTGCCGGGCATGATCTCGATGAACGCGCCGAAGGGCGTGGTGGACTTCACCGGCCCTTCGTAGATCTCGCCAACCACTGGCTCGGCTGTCAGCGCCTGTACCATTTGACGTGCGCGCTCCATCGCGTCGCCACCTACTGCAGCGATGGTAACAAGGCCTGAGTCGTCGACCGTAAGCTCGGCGCCCGTCTCGTCCTGAATCCCACGGATCGTCTTGCCCTTTGGGCCAATGAGATCGCCGATCTTCTCGGGGCTGATTTGCATCGTCACGATGCGCGGCGCGAAGCGCGAGAGATCAGCGCGCGGCTGCGCCAGCGCTTTCTCCATCTCGCCGAGGATGTGCATGCGCCCCTCGCGTGCCTGCGCGAGCGCTTCCTTCATGATCTGCAGATCGAGACCCTCGACCTTGATGTCCATCTGGATCGAGGTGATTCCTGTGCTCGTGCCCGCGACCTTGAAGTCCATGTCGCCGAGGTGATCCTCGGTGCCTAGGATGTCGGTGAGGATCGCGTATTTCTTTCCTTCCTTGATCAGACCCATCGCGACGCCGGCGACGGCCGCGCGCATCGGCACGCCGGCGTCGAACAAGGCCAGAGAGCCGCCACAAACCGACGCCATCGAGGACGAACCGTTCGATTCGAGAATGTCCGAGACAATCCGAATCGTGTACGGGAACTCCTCGAAGGCCGGCAGGACGCCCTGCAGCGCGCGCTCGGCGAGATTCCCGTGTCCGATCTCACGACGAGAAGTACCACGAACCGGGCGAACCTCACCGGTGGAAAATGGCGGGAAGTTGTAATGGAGCATAAAAGACTTCGTCTGCTCCTGCGGCTCATCGATCGAGTCGAGTCGCTGCACGTCGTTCTGCGTGCCTAACGTGGCGACGACCAACGCCTGCGTTTGACCGCGAGTGAAAAGGGACGAGCCGTGCGCGCGCGGCAAGAGCCCCGCCTCGATCGTGATCGGACGAACTTCCTTGGAGGTTCGCCCGTCCACGCGATGACCGCTCGAGAGAACCTGATTGCGCAGCTGGTGATACTCGACGTCTCCGAGCAGCGTGTGCAGTTCCTTCGCCGCGTCCGGAAAGTCGACGAGCAGCTCCTCGGCGAGCTCGCGCTTCGCGCGCTCCACGGCATCGATGCGCGTGTGCTTGTCCCTCTGATTCAGCGCCTCGCTGATTCGTCCCTCGGCAAGCTCCTTTACGCGGACTTCGAGTCCTTCCGGCAGGGTCGCCTTGACCCACGCCATTTTCGCCGGCCGATCTGCTTTTTGCAGGAGCTCTTCCTGCATCGCGATCAACTCGCGGATGCCTTTGTGTGCGATGCCGAGCGCCTCGACGACGTCATCCTCAGAAACCTCGAGCGCACCGCCTTCCACCATCACGATCGAGTCGTTGGAGCCGGCGACGACGAGCTCCATGTCGCTGTACTCGAGCTGTTGGAAGGTCGGGTTGAGCACCCACTTACCCTGGATTCGCCCGACGCGAACGCCGGCGATCGGGCCCGAGAATGGGATCTTCGATGCGTTCAACGCATACGAAGTGGCGACGAGGGCGAGGACGTCCGCATCGTTTTCCTGGTCTGCCGAGATCACATAGACAAAGACCTGGACCTCGTTCTTGAATCCTTCCGGGAAGAGCGGGCGGATCGAGCGGTCGACGATGCGAGCCGAGAGAATCTCGCCGTCGCTCGGACGTCCTTCGCGCTTGACGAATCCACCGGGAATCTTTCCCGCCGCATACTGCCGTTCTTTGTATTCGACCGTGAGCGGGAAGAACGGCAGCGGACTCTGATTCTCGCTCACCGTCACGGCGGCGAGGACTTTCGTGTCACCAAACTGAACTACGGCGGCGCCTGCCGCCTGCTTCGCCATGCCGCCCGTTTCAATAACGAGCTTCCGGCCGGCGAACGTCTTTTCGACGCTTTGCTTCATTGCGATTTTGCCTCAGGGAAATGCAAACGCGCGGGTGCATAGATTGCGCCCGCGCGGTGCGTGTATTTCATCCCGATCAATACCGAAGCCCGAGTTCCTGTACGACTCGGCGATAGCCGTCGACGTCCGACTGCTTCATGTACTTCAGAAGACGACGACGTCTGCCAACCATCCTCAACAACCCGCGCCGGCTATGATGGTCCTTCTTGTGAACGCGGAAGTGATCGTTGAGATAGTTGATGCGGTCGGTGAGAATGGCGATCTGTACGCGTGTCGAGCCAGTGTCTTTTTCCGAAGCGCGATACTTCTGTACAGTCGCGGTCTTGTCGAAGGCCATGCTGTGCGGTTCCCGCGGTTGCAATTGATTCGTCGGTCTGATCGGATGAGCCAGTAAAAATAACAGGGGACAGGGGTTAGAGGGTAGTAGGTGTTTAAGGGAGGCTAGTGAGACGGGTCTAGAGAAACGGATCTAGAGGAGCGGATCTAGAAGAGCGGGTCTAGAAGAACGGAGCTAGAAGAACGGAGCTAGAAGGACGGAAGGCGGTAAAAAGGAATGCGGGCGCGCAGAGCGCGCCCGCCTCCGAATTCGCCACGATCTTCTAGACCCGCCCCTCTAGATCCGTTCTTCTAGATCCGCTCTTCTAGACCCGCTCCTCTAGATCCGTTTTTCTAGTTTCCTTCTTCTAGAAGTGCCGTGCTCAGCCCCTCAGCCTCC
>DATEHJ010000492.1:0-2109 GCA_035279645.1 Gemmatimonadaceae bacterium | reverse complement strand
CTCTTCATGTTCCACCAGTACGCTCCCGGCGCCGCCTTCTGGACCGAGAAGGGCACGATCATCTACAACGAGCTCGTGGACTTCGTGCGCGAGCGGCAGCGCGCGCATTTCCTCGAGATCAAGACGCCGCTGCTGTACAACAAGGGGCTGTGGGAGACCTCGGGGCACTGGGGCAAGTACCGCGAGAACATGTTCCTCGTGCTCGACAACGAGACGGGTGAGCACGACTTCTCGCTCAAGCCCATGAACTGCCCGTCGCACTATCTGCTCTATCAATCCAAGAAGCATTCGTATCGCGAGCTGCCCCTTCGCTACGTCACCTTCGACGTACTGCATCGCAACGAGGTGACTGGCGCGCTCTCCGGCCTGACGCGCGTGCGCCAGTTCCAGCAGGACGACTGTCACGTTTTTTTGACCGAAGATCAAATCAAAGACGAGGTCCACTTTCTCGTCCGCTTCATCCTCGACTACTACCAGTCGTTCGGTCTCGTCGCGAAGCTCAAGTTCGCGACGCGGCCCGAGGTGCGCATCGGCTCGGACGAGATGTGGGACCGCGCCGAGTCATCGCTCGAGACGGCGCTCGCGGCCACCGGTATGGAGTACGAGCTCAAGCCCGGCGACGGCGCGTTCTATGGTCCGAAGATCGACTTCGACGTTCTCGACTCGATTGGGCGGAGCTGGCAGCTCGGCACAATCCAGCTCGACTACGGCAATCCCGAACGGTTCGACCTCTCGTATGTCGGCGAAGACAACGGCGCGCACCGCCCGGTCGTCATCCATCGCGCCGTCAGCGGCTCGCTCGAGCGATTCATCGCCATTCTGATCGAGCACTTCGCCGGCGCGTTTCCGGTTTGGCTCGCCCCGGAGCAGGTGCGAGTGCTTCCGATCACCGACGAGCATCGCGCCTACGCCGAGCAGGTGACCAAGCGGCTGCACGACGCGAACGTCCGCGTGCATCTCGACGCGCGCGCCGAAACGCTCAAGTACCGCGTGGCCGAGGGCGCGCGAATGAAAGTTCCCTACATGCTCGTCGTCGGGAAGCGCGAGGCGGAGCAGGGAACCGTAGCGGTCAACGTGCGCGGCGCAGGCAAGGAACAGAAGCCCAACGCCGTTCCCCTCGACGAGTTCGTGCGGCGCGTCGTCGAGGAGAACCGCACGCGGTCGCTGGTGCTCGCCGCGCAGGCATAGCGCGCACCGGGCGGCCGAGCGTCAGTCGGCGCGAATCGCGCTCACCGGATCGACGGCGAGCGCGCGACGCGTCGGAATAACGCACGCCGCGAGCGCCACCGCGACGAGTACCACCGCACCGGCAATGAATGACGCCGGATCGGATCGCGTGATTCCATACAGCGACGACGCGATCAACTTCGATCCCCACGCCGAGACGCCGAGTCCGATCGCCGCGCCGATGACCGCAAGCGCCAGCCCGCGTATCACGATGAGGCGCGCGATCCGTCCACGAGGCGAGCCGAGCGCGATCCGAATGCCAATCTCACGCGTCCGCTGCGCGACGGTGTACGACATGACTCCGTAGAGCCCGACCGCCGCGAGCACGAGCGCGAGCGCGGTGAATACCGCCAGAAGCGCCATCACGAACCGTGGCTCGGCGATCGAAGCGGCCGCCGTCTGCCGCGCGCTCTCGACATCCACCATCAACCGTGAGTCGACCGCGGCGACAAGCGAGCGGAGCGCGGTGAGCGGGTTCGCGAGGCCGTTCGTGCGCACGAGAAGGGCCTTTTGCTGGTGGTCGCTCGCCGGGTAATACAGCATCGGCGCGGAAGCATCGGTCATTGGGCCGGAGGCGGCGACGTCGTTCACTACGCCGACAATCGTGTACCAATCTCCCTTCCCGTTGTAGGCGATCCGCAGCCGGTGGCCAACCGCGCCTCCGCGCGGCCAGTGCTTTCGCGCATATCCCTCGTTGACGATCACCTGCCGCGAAGTGGCTGTGGTGTCGTCGAATGTCGATCCTTCGACGAACCGAATGCCCATCGTCTGGAAATACGACGGCTCGGTGGTGTTCGCGTTGATGAAACTGGTTGTCCCGTTCGGCGCGGCTGACTCACCTTGAGTTTCGAGTGCGCCAATGCGGAACGAGAACCAGCCCGG
>DATEHJ010000491.1:0-2336 GCA_035279645.1 Gemmatimonadaceae bacterium | reverse complement strand
GGGAGCGCGGTCGTGTTCAATGTCATCGGCCGCGACGGGTGCATCGTACCCTATTGGGAAGTGGAGGAGCGGGCACGCGTGCTCGGCATCGCCGTTCGCGGCGGCTGCTTTTGCAACCCCGGCGCCGCCGAGGCCGCATTCGGCTTCGACCGCGAGGCGTCGGCGCGCTGTCTGCGCGCGGAGAAGCGGGGGGACTTCAGCGTGAAGCGGTTCGCTTCGTGTATGACGCACGACTCCGATGTCGCGGTCGGTGCGGTGCGCGCGTCGTTCGGTCTCGCGAACAACGACGCCGACGTGCGTCGCGCCGTCCAGGTCGTTGAGTCGTTCGTGGCGTAGGTTAGGCGCGGACGTCCGATCGCAGCTCGGGCGTGAACGCGAAAGCGGGCACGGACGCGCGGATGCCCGCGCTCAGAAAGCCTCTCGGACCGCATTCGATCACGTGCTCGCACCCCGCGCCCCACGCCGCGGCGATGAGGTCGGAGTCGCCCTTGGCGCTGCCTAACGAGCCGGACCGGTCTTCAACTCGATCAGCGAACAGGCCGCGCGGCCGAAGCGAGACGATCGGGAGTCGCGGCGCTCCAAAGGGCACCTCGGCGAGCGCGGCGTTGAACTGCTCGGTAGCTGCTTTCGGCTCGCCGTCGCCAATCGAACGCCCGGCGATCGCACGCTGCGCCGCGAGGCGGAGCGCCGTCGGCAAATCCGCCGCGCCGGCGACGGCGAGCGCCGCCAACTCACCCAATCCGTCTCCGATCAGCGCATCTGGACGGATCCCATGCTCTTTCAGCGATTCGGCGATGAGCACACCCGTCAAAACGACACCGACGTGCGCGAGCTCCGGACAACGCTCCAATCGCTGGTCATGCAGCGCGATCGCGTCCATGTCGACGAGAGGGAGGAACGATTGCCGAAATACCCGGCGCGATACCTCCTCCGCCTGATCGAAGTAGTCGGCGAGGTATGGGAGATACGCGCGCAGCTCGCACAGCAATCGTCCATCATACGATCCGGCATCCGGGAAGAAGAACGCCGTACGTCCTTCGGGTACCGGCAACTCGCCGAGTGCTGGAATCGACAGCGGTGTCGATGGTGTTCGGCGCTGTGTCATCGCAGCGGCGCTCTGCATCGCGACGCCGATACCGAGATTTCGTACGTCGTCCGGAAAGAGAGTCTCCTCCGCATTGGGCAGCACGAGCGCTAGCTCGACGAACGACGGAGATTGCTCTCGCTCGCGGAAGCCGCCGCGGCTTTCGAGGAGGTCGGCGAGCGGTTGCGGCAGCGTGGCCGGGCTGCCCGTCGCCTTTTGCGTGCCGGCGATCGCCATGAAGCCGCACGCAACCGGCTCGCCATTGCTGCGCATGACGCGATAGTACGCGCGCAACGTGGAGCTATCTGCCAGTTCGCCGAGGGAGAGAAGGCACACCAGTCGTTCGCGTAACGAGACAGGAGCGAGCACTCGGACTCCGTGCTCGAGCACCAACCAACTCACCGCGTCCATCTGGTCCGCGCTACTACTGAACGCGCTCTGTCGCGCTTCGGCGACCAATCTCTCCCAAACTCCCGTCAGGAGCTTCGTGCCCGTGAGAAAAAGCCGTGGGCCGCAGCCGGCGACGTCTCCTTCCACGACTTCCCACGGCGCCGAATAAAAGTGCACGAGCTCCCGCTCCACGAAGGGCGAACTCGTAGGGTATCCCAACTTGGATCCGCATGCAACCACGGCCGGTGGCTCTTCGGGCGACTTTCGGCCTCTTAAAAGGCGCCATCCCCGGCGCACTAAGGCGCCAGGGAACGCCTAGACCGTTAGGCCATTTTGCGGAGTTGTTATCGACTGCCGCGCCGCTTTCGCGAGCGCGGCTTGCCGTTGGCAGAGGGCGTCGTGCGATCTCGTCCAACGAGGTGATCGACTTCGTATCGGTTTTCGTCGATGAGACGCGCGACTTGCTCTCCGCTCGCACCGGCCTGAGGCCCCGTGTCGGCTACGGCGCCACCGAGGCGCACGTCATCGCGAATGAAGTCTTCTCCCGCCGGATCGGCGAGCGTGTCTTCCACATCCGTCTGCTTGACCTTGTAGTGGCCGTCGACGTCTCGGCCATTGTGTGTTTTGCGGCGTTGCGACATGTGCTGATTGCTCCACGCTGCGGTTCACCAACCTTGTCGGGCAAGCAACAGGCCCGGAGGCGCGGCGCGTGGAGCGTGGAGCGTGAAGTGTTGTGCGTGAAGCGCAGAGCGGTCAGCGCTCGACTAGCAGCACTAAGTATCTCCCGCCTTCCCAGAAACCCTCGGGCTCGGTGATCCGCAGTCGGTTGCCACCTGCGCTCACTCGACCGTCGCGGCCGACA
>DATEHJ010000490.1:0-15707 GCA_035279645.1 Gemmatimonadaceae bacterium | reverse complement strand
GCCGAGCGCCTCGCGGATCGCGAGCTCGAACTGGCGGCCGTCGGCGCGAATCAACATGAGATTGGTGACGTTCGCCCACGCGACGAGGAGGACGAGCCCCGCCGCCGCGGCCAGCATCCACAGGGTATGCGCGATGCCGTTCGTGACTTCGTCGCGCAACGGGACAACGGTGGGGATCGGTCCCGCCTGACCGAGCCACTCAGCCGTCGCCGTTCCCGACTCGAGGCGCGGGTACAGCTCGGCGACTCGTGGCAAGAGCGCAGCGAGCTCACGCTGCGCGTCGGCGGGCTTCGCGTTAGGCGTCAGGCGCGCGACACCGTGATAACTGAAATCGCCGACTGTGGTGCTGTTCGGATCGAGCCGCGTCGGG
Organism: Gemmatimonadaceae bacterium; assembly: GCA_035279645.1. GTDB lineage: Bacteria > Gemmatimonadota > Gemmatimonadetes > Gemmatimonadales > Gemmatimonadaceae > AG2. The sequence goes on along the minus strand of DATEHJ010000490.1, from coordinate 15,337 downwards.
AGCCAGAGTCGCGTGTCCGATGATGGAAATGAGAATCGTGCCGGCATGACGCCGACGATCACGCGCGCGACGCTGTTGACCATCAACGTCTTGCCGATGATGTCGCGTGCCGCGTGAAAGCGCGTGCGCCACAGGGACTCGCTGAGAATGACGGCGGTCGGTCCGCTCGGCTGCTCTTCTTCACTTGTGAATGAGCGTCCGAGAAGCGGCGTCACGTGCAGCAGCGGAATCAACGACGCGGTCACCCACGTCGCCGTGAGGCGCTCGGGTGCATCCGCGCCGCCATCGGTCCAGATGTTGGCGTTCCCGGTTCGATAAAAGCCGATGTCCTCGATGCGCCGCGCGAAGCGCTTGTACGTGAAGTAGACCGCGGGCGGCTGTTGGATCTGACGAAGCTCAGCTCTTCGCGGATCGAGACCAACGCTGAGCAGGCGGTCCGGGTGCCCGTACGGCAGCGGCGCGAGCAGCACGCCGTACACGATCGCGAATGTCGCCGCGACCGAACCGATGCCGAGGACGAGTGTGAGGGTCGCCGCAACCGTGAAGACGGGCGTCCGCTTCAATGATCTCAACGCGTGTCGGAACGAACTCGGCATGATTCGGGTCGAGTGTCGAAAATCTGCCTCCGAAACTAGCGCGGTGAGTGCGGATCCGCCCGGTACGTTGCCGAGACCTTGCGGCCGCCGGCGGTGACAGTCTACAGAGTGACCACTCCGGCGGGGCGACGGTTCAGCAGACATGAATCCATTACGACTTACCGGCCTTGCACTGCTCGTCGCTACGATGTCATGCGGCGACGCCATCGGCCCCAAGCACACCACCGACCTCGAAGCGGCACACGAGCGATGGCGGGCACAGAATCTTCACACGTACGCGTTCACGATCCAGCGCAGTTGCTTCTGCGGGAACGTCCATCCGCTCTACGTTCTTGTCCTGAGCGACACAGTCGCGGGCGCGCTCGACCTCGAGACCGGCGAGTGGGTCGACCGGCAACTGGGTGAGACCGTCGAAAGCCTGTTCACCTTCATTCAGAACGCGATCGACCGTCCCGCCCAATTGATTCGCGCGGAGTACGATGCCTCAAAGGGCTTCCCGACCGAGATCGACTATGACGGAGAGGCGCGGATAGCCGATGACGAGATCTCCTATCGCGTCAGCGACGTTCACTCGGTATCGCCTCAGGTGGCCCGAGTCCTGGCGTCGCCATGACGTCCTCGCAAGCCTTCACTCGTGGACGGCAGACGCTGGGTGCCGAGTCCGTGCGACCCTCATCAGTCTCACGAGAGTCCGGCGGTCACTCCACGCGCAATGTTCCTGCCGGATCCACCGACGCCGCCCGGCGCGCCGGCACCCACGTCGCGGCGCAGGCCACGGCGACCAGTATCAGTGCGATCACGACGCCGATCAGGTAGGGATTCGTCTGCGGCGCGATCAAAAGGCCTTGCGACAATCCGATCTTCAAGGCCGCGATACTGAGCGGAAGACCGAGTGCCAACGCGACGAGGCTTGCCCGCACGCCCGAGGCGAGGAACATCCGCGCTACACGGAGCGGCTCCGCGCCAACCGCGATGCGAATGCCGATCTCCCGCGTCCGCTGGCGCACCGCAAGCGAGACGACACCATACAGGCCTAACGACGCGAGCAGAAGAGCGAGCGCGCCGCCGGCGCCGGCGAAGGCGGATATTTGCAGAGTGTCGCGATACTCCTTGTCGTCGACCTGTGCGAGTGTTTGCATCGACATTACGGGTAGCGCCGGCGCTCGCGCACGGATGAATTTCTGCAGGTCCGGCATCACCGACATCGCTGGCCCGCGTGTGCGCACGAGAATCCGGTCGTGCCGCCATTGCTTGCCGCGGGCGGTGAACACGCGGTACGTGACATCGCCGCGCGCTGTCGCTCCGTTCCACGTCCCACGCGTCGAGCGGCGCGCTGCGTCGTAGACGCCGACCACGGTCATCGTGATCGAATCCTGACCCCAGCCCGGAAGGGAAGCCGATGCGAGCGAGCGGCCAATCGGATTCGCGTTTCCCCAATGCGCGCGCGCGAAGTCCGTGCCGATCACCACCGGATGATCCGCGGCGGCGGTGTCTGCGAGCGACACGTCGCGCCCGAGGAGGATGGGGATGTCCAGCAATGTGAACCAGCCGGGCGCCGAACCTTCGAGCTGCACAATCGTCGGCGCGGTATCCGACTTCACGCTAGGCAGGTGGTCCCTCGCGTAGACGCCACGGATGGCGAAAGCGGTGGCTTCGGGGACGGCGCCTTCGACGTCCGGCCGCCCGGCGATGCGCGCGACCAACGAATCGACGGCCTCAGGGCGTTGCGTGGGCGCGCCGGTGCGCAGCGGTCGGACGTCGACGCGGACGACGTGCCGGCTCATCTCAGCCGAGAGCGGGCGATACTCCGCAATCACGAGCGAGATCATGGTACCGAGCAACACAAGCAACGGCTGCGAAAGCGCGATCTGCGCGACGACGAAGGCGCGCTGGAGTCTCGAGCGACTGCTGGTTCCCGTGCCGGAATCGCGCAGCGCGTTCGCGACTCCGGTGCGCGTCGCGTGCAACGACGGCGACAGGCCGAAGAGGATGCCGGTGCCTAACGCCATCAGCAGCACGAACGCGAGCGTGGGAAAGTCCGGCATGAGATCGACGCCGTCGATCTCCGTCTTCGTCATATAGGCCAGCTCCCACCATGCGAGTGTGAGCCCGATCGCGCTCCCCGCCACCGCGAGCATGATCGACTCGGTGAGGAGCTGTCGCAGCAACCGAGGGCGCGACGCGCCGAGCGAGAGACGCACGGCGATCTCATGGCGGCGTCCGACGGCGGCGGCGACCATCAGCGAGCTGACGTTCGTCCACGCGACGAGCAGGATGAGAACGCCGATGGCCACGATAGCCGCGACTCCGAACATCTCGCCGCTCGTGTCGTCGGACGGCGGCGGCTCATTCATCGCGAGAACGTACGCATTGCGCGCCATTCCCACTCGCGCCGCCGAGTCGGGCATCGCGGTCGCGATCACGTGCCTAACGAATGCAGCGGCTCGATCGCGGGACGCATCGGGAGCAAGACGCGCGAAGAGGGAGAGCGCCGCGTCGTCGGTGAGCCAACGGCGTGAGACGTGGGCGATATCGGCTCGCGCGCTCAACGGCATCCAGAGGGCGGGTTCATTCATCTTCCGCACGGCGCCCTGAAACCGCGGCGGCGCGACGCCGACGATGTACACTGGTACTTCGTTCACCAGAGCTCGTTGACCAATCGCCGCGACGGCGGAGCCGAACAGCTGCTCGGCGATTTTGGACGACATTACCGCGGTCATGTCCGGCGTGTCGCCGGCAACCTGTCGCAGTCCCCGGCCGGCGGTGAGCCGGACTCCGACGACGGAGAAGAAATTCGGCGTGACGAACTGGGCACCGAGGGCGCGAGCGCCTGTGCTGTCTCCCGCGTTCAGAACGATGTCGTCCTCGGTCCAGGCCGCGACGTCGCGGAAGATCTCGTGTCGGTCGGCAAACGCCGTGAGCTCTGGTTGAGAGAAGCCCCGCTCCCGCCACTTGCCCGTGCGGCTGGGCCGCTCGTTTGCCCAGAGGCGCGCGAGCGCATCATCGTTTGGCATCGCCGGGGCGGGGCGCCGGAACTGCGCCCGGAACATCGAGAAGATGAGAGTATTCGCACCGGTGCCGAGGGCGATCACCGTGACGATGATGGCCGTCGTGGCTTTGTGCCGAGCGAAGTAGCGTAGCGCGAAGCGGACGTCACCGGCGAGCGCGTCCACCCAGTGAGCACCGCGTGCGTCGCGCGCTTCCTCCTGGAGCACGGCGACATTGCCGAACTCGCGGCGCGCCGCGAGGCGGGCGTCGGCCGGTGACATGCCGCGCGCGATCAAGCGCTCCGTGGAGCGCTCGAGGTGATCGCGCATTTCATCTTGCAGGTCGCGCTCGAAGGCGCGACGCGCGATGACTGCGCGCAGGCGGCGCATCATCCACTCGATCGGGTCCATGACGAGGGCTCTTCTAGAGTATCTAGTGGTCAGGCAAGCTGTGTCGTTTCCACTAGAACGTCAAGAGAAGCGGTTGGTTTCAGCTGTCCTTCTTCTCCACGGCCGTTAGGCGACCGTCCGAACGTCCAGCGAGCGCGTCCGCGCGCTGGGCGAGCTTCAGCGAGCCACCCGCGACAACCCCGCCGAAAACCGCCGTCCAGAGGGCGTCGTCGAGCACGAGTCGCCACGGAACCAGGCCATCGCCCGAGATGAGATTCATGGCCTGAAGGAAGAGCGGCACGAAGACGCCAGTGATCAGTGCGCCGGCGATGCCGAAGCGTACCCAGCTGATCTCCCGGAGTCGCCGGCCTCGGTAGAGGAAGCCGATGACAGTGGAGAAGGCTCCTCCGGCGACGGCCCCCACGATCCCGAACCGCGCCGCGAGTCCCAGGCCTTGCACCCAAGTGGCGCTCGGGAAGACGCCGAAGAGACGCAGGATGGTGAACATCCCGAAGGAGAATGTCGACCAGCCGGCGCCCCAGACCAAGGCGTTCCTCACCACGCCGCGCAGGCGTCTCCATCCGTTCTCACCGAACATCAATGGCCTCCTGACGAGTCACGCCCCACCTCGAGGCACTTACTTTATGACGCAAAGTAAGACGAAGCGCAACATCGAGCAAGCGGCGCAGACGTTAGGCGCAGGATCGTACAACAGCTGCCCAACGGTTCGTTCAAGACGAGGACGGCCGTTGGCGCGAGCTTCCGCGCGCAGCTCAGTGCAACGGAGATCCAGAATTCACCGGCGGCGAGCGCCGCACACGAGGAGGCTGTCGATGACGAGTACTGTATTGCGCTGGTTTGGAAGCTCACTGGTAGTGGCAATGGCGGTGCTCGCAAGCGCATGCGCCAGCGACACGCCGGTCTCGCCTGCCGGGGCCGCCGCGCGCGGCGTGGCGGCGCTCGGAGATGTGAGCGAGAATCGGCTACCGGACTTGTCTGCCTGCCCAACGCTCGCGGCGCCGGCGGGAAGCACGCTTGTGCTCCACGCATTCGGCATCGGCTTCCAGGTCTATCACTGGAATGGCACGAGCTGGGGCGCCCCGACGCCGTCGGCGACGATATATGCCGACGCCGGTGGCCACGGTCAGGTCGCGACGCATTTTGCCGGTCCGACGTGGGAGAGCAACAGTGGCAGCACAGTAGTCGGCACGGTGCTCAACCGCTGCACGGTTGATCCCGCGTCGATCCAGTGGCTCTCGCTCTCGGCGTTTCCGAGCGGCCACGGTCTCTTCGCGAGAGTCACGTTCATCCAGCGGCTCAACACGGCTGGCGGTCTTGCTCCGGCAACGGCTGGGACGACGATCGGCCAGGAAGCACGAGTGCCGTACACCGCGGACTACCTGTTCTACGACGCGCCGTAATTCTCGACATGCGAGGTGCTCCGGGTGGCGCGATGCACCGCCCGGAGTCCCACGTCCCCATCAATGTGACACCTTGATATACCCCCAGTTGTCCTGCTGGCGCATCACGAGCTCGTGGATCCCATCCGGAACGACCTCGACGCCGGGGAGCATCTGGCCCTTTTCGATGCCGTTGTTCTTCATGGCGATCGCGCACACCTTGAACGACACCTTCGGATTCTTCATCGCCATCTGCACGTCGGCCAGGAGTGGCGACCGATCGGGCATGACCAGCTCGAAGCCCTTGGCATACATGACGACCTCTATCTGAGCGTCTGGGCTCGACGTGCTCACCTCCTTGATCCATCGGATGACGGCCTTCTGATCCAGGCTGTCCCGGCTGGTGAGATCGAATGCCACGCGATACGGCTGTGGGGTGCGGTTAACGAACCCGACACTCAGGAGTGCAAGGGACGCGACGAAGACGAGGCGCTTCATGACGACTCCTCCGTTGATTGTTCAGGATGTGCGGAGTAGCTCACTGACGCGCGATCCCACTTTGCCTCCGAGCACGGACTCAAATCTGCGAGTAGGACGTCGGCTGCAAGATGATGTCCGAGATGGCCGATACGTTGTCACGATATTGCGGGTCCGCGGAGAGACTCTTCCACTCCGGATCCTTGGAGAACGCACTCCACGCCCGATCGCGCGCTGCCATGTCGGAGAAGGTGAGCATGTACGTCAGGCTGGGCATCTTCGTACCGATCAGCGTCTCTCCGAAGAAGATCGGTGTGAGGCCCGCTCTGCGAAAGATCGGCACCTCCCCGGCGTTGAACATCGCCAGTTTGTTGAGCGCGGCTCGATCGCTGTGGCTCTCATACGTTCGCAGCTCGTAGATTCGAGCTGTTGCCGTCGCGGCGGCCGAGGACGGCTCCAGAGTCGGCATCGCATTGAAGGCGCGAAGGAGGGTGCTGTCGACGCGCACGAAGGGCGGGTCGGACAGCGGCGCGTCCAGGATCGCGGCGCCGGCGCGCCCGTACTCGGCGTCACTCGCTAGGCGGTCGCGAAGGAATACGATGGTGTCGAGCGTCTGGTGCGCGATGACCAAGAGCAGCGACGGCCCATTCTCACCAAAGACGACGGTGAACGCTCCGACTCTGCTTACGCCCGCCCGATTCATCGCGGGGATCGCGACGTCGCCCACGAAGGCGATGAACGCGCGCTGCTTTGGACCCGGGAGGAGGTGGTAGCGCCGCAACTCTATGTACTGCCGAGTCGCAGACTGATTGAGGCGATCGAAGTTGGAGAGTGGCGATACGGCGGCAACCGCGGTCGCCGCGATGAATTCACGTCGGTCCACGGTCACCTCCTGTCATCGCTCAAGTAGGCAGCGATTTCAGCGTACTGTTTGCCAGCGTGGCTCTGTCCATCACCCAGGTAGTGATGCGCCCATCCGAGCGGCGTCCCGTTCCACGCGCTGTCCTTCGCATTCGGATTGGCGCCGGCTGCCATCAATACCTTCACCGCCTCGAGAACGCCTGACGACACCGCGTGATGCAACGGCGTTCCATGTGAGTAGAGTCCCGCGCTCGGTGCGTTGATATCGGCTCCCGCCGCGATCAGCCGGCGCAGCGCCTCGGCCTTGCCGTGAAGCGCCGAGAGGACGAAGGCGAATTGCCTTTCCTTGTCGCTCACCCTCGGCAGCAAGCGATCGACGTCGTCCCACCAACCGAGGCAAAGTGCTACCTCGAGCGTGAGGTGCGCACCGCGCCTGACGAGATGCTCGGCCGCGGCGAAGTTGCCGTTGACGAGCGCGTTGTTCTGATTGCCGTCGAAGTCGGCGCCGGCGTCGACAAGCACGTCGATGAGCGCGAGCTGCACGCCCCGCTGTCGCGCGATCCAGGACCATGACACCAACGTGAGTGCGTAGTCGATCTGCTCCTGAAGGTTCTCGGCGCGCTCGCGACGGGCCGCGTCGATGATCGTCTGGGCAACCGCGCCAATGTTCGCGGGCAGTGTGCCATTGCGGACGGGATCTTCGGCGACAAACCAAAGCAGGTACGGGCGTTGAAAGAATCCATCGAGCGCACGGCCGACCTTTTCGCGGAGCCAGTCGCCAGGCACAGCGAGACGCTCGCGGACGAGTGAAGGCGTCGCAGTGAGGAGACGTTCGAGCGTCGCGATGTCACCGGCGTCGACCGCCGCGACGGCCTCGCGAAAGCGCGAATCCAACCACGTCGCGTCCGCCACGGCGGCGCTCACCGGTCGTCGTCCCGGTCTATTCTCGAACGAAGACGCGCCGGTTTTGTCCCGTGCCGTTTGCCAGCGATCGCACGGGACCCCCGCCTTCGTCGGCACGCTCGAACATCCACTCGCCGCCGCCCTCGAGGCCGACGAACCGGTCGCCACCTAACGGCGCGATCGGCAGCGCCCGCCGCGCGAGCGCGTTGTAGACCTGAAGCGTCTTGCCATCCGGAGCAACGCTCACATCGAGCCTCAGTGTGTCGCGGTTGGCGACGCCAACATACCGGCCAACGTAGGCGCCGAGCTCCGACGCGGGCACCGCGGCGATGGTGCGTGGCAGCCGCGGCGGCGCTCCGAAGCCGTATTCCTCCGCAAAGGCGCGCTCGATCTCGCCGAGCAAGCCGCCGGCGACACCATTCATCATGATGACGAGGCCGCGGCCACTCGCCGGCCGCATGAACATGTCGGCAACGAATCCCTCGTCGCGCCCACCGTGCGAGAACGACAACGAGTCACCGTCTCCGCCGACAGCGACGCCGAGCCCCCAGTAGCCATTGCCGTACGGCGGCTGCTGATGCATCTGCTTCGAGACCATCTGCTTCGCCATCGTCGTCGACAGCACGCCACCACGCTCGCCGAGATACGAATGCGTGAGCGCAATTGCCCACCGCGCGAGGTCGGACGGAGTCGTCCAGAGTCCGGCCGCCGCCATCTCGGGATAGACGTGAAAGCCGCCGGGTACGGGCGTATCAATCTGCTCATGTCCGCTCGCGGCCTCGCCGCGTCTGTTCATGGGCAGCGGATTCTCATACGTGCTCCGCCTCATTCCCGCCGGCTGGAGGACCAATCGGCGCATAAGCGCGGGGAAATCCTCACCGGTGATGTCGGTGGTCGCGAGCTGCAAGATGGTGATGCCCCCGCCCGAGTAGAGCCAGCGTGCGCCAGGGAACGTGTCATTCCTAACGGCGGGCGTGTTCGCCGGCGGTTTGCCGTCGAGCAGCTGCGGGACGGTCGGGACCGCGGAGTCGAGCGCATAGCCAGGAAATCCCCAGACCGTGAGCCCCGCCGAATGCGTGAGGAGCCGACGCGGCGTCACCTTCTCGTGCTCGGTGAACTTGCTCTCGGGGAGATGCCACGACTTGAGCAGCGTGTTGATGTCCGTGTCGAGCGAGATCTTGCGCTCCTCGGCGACGCGCAGGAATCCGCTAGCGAATACAGGTTTGCTGATCGAGCCGGCGAGGAAGAGCGTCGTGCTGTCGACAGGTTTGCTGCCGCCAAACGCGGCGACGCCGTAGCCCTTGGCGAAGACCACGCGGCCATGATCGATAACGGCGATGCTGACGCCGGGCACGTGGTACGAGCGCATGCGGTCGAGGAGCTCCATGGCGACGTCGGGCTGTCCGTCGGCGCGCACGGCGTATCGCAGATGGTGCTCGATGGCGGCGGGATTCTGCGCGAGCGCTAGTTGGCCCAGGCCGCAGACGAGACTAGCCAGCACAAGTTGTGTCCGTCGCTCCGAGAGCATCGCATTCCTCCAATTAGTTCGTAATGACGTTAGGCACCTTCCGCTGCTGCAACATCGAGTTGAACGCCGTCACGTCGCCTGTCGTGACTTTGTCGAACTCGGCCTTGACCGCTTTGAGCTGCGAATTGAGCAACGTCGCCACCTGCCGCTGACTTTCCGTCGGCGCGTAGTCGCTCGTCTCGACCTGACCCGCGAGGTATCGCAGCTGTTCACTCAACCGCTCCGGCCAGCGCAGGTCGTCCTGACCGCGGCTCGTGGCACGAGTTTGAAACAGCTTCCGCTCGACGACGCGGAGCTTGAGGTCGAGCGAGTCGGCGGCGGTCGCGACGTCTTTGCGCGTCGAGTCGCTGCCCACCGTCGCGCGGAGCGCGGCGAGCTGGCCGCGCACGTTCTCGAGTGAGTTGATCATTGTCGCCGCCGCGTCCAGGTCCGATACGAGCTGACGCTGCAACGCGACGTTCTCGGCGAGCCCGGCGTCGGGCGCTTCCAATTGATTCGGATCTCGCTTTACGACGAGGGGCTGCGATTCGTTCGTGCCAGCGAGCCGCACCGTGTACGTGCCGGGCGGCTCGAGGACGGCGAGGCGCGACACAGTCGGCGCGTTGCGCCCCTCGAGCGGCACCTTGTACCAGTCGGCGTACTCGGGGCTCGTGCGCAGCTTCGCCTGCTTCGTCAGATCGCCGCGGTAGTTCCACCAGACCCGATTCAGTCCCGCGTTCTTGCCTGACTTGATCGTGCGCACCACAGCGCCGCTCGCGTCCGAGATCGTGATCGCGATTGAATCTTTAGTCACGAGCTTCGTGCCCGCGCTGTCGCGGACGGTGCTGTCGCTCCCTGTCTTCAGATAGAAACTGATCGGTACCCCCGACGGAGGACTGAAGCCCGCCGAGGGATCGTAGGTCACCGAGAAGGGCTGCTCGGTGTCGTGCAGACGATACGCGACGCGCGGCGCGAAGAGGTGAGCGTCCTTGGACGTCACCTGCGCGCCCAACGTCCGGAGCGGAGTGATGTCGTCCATAATCCAGAAGCCGCGGCCATAGGTCGCGACGACGAGATCGTTGAATTGGGGCTGAATGACGATCCAGTACACCGGCGTGTGCGGCAGGTTGTTTTGGAACGATTGCCAATTCGCACCATCATTGAAGGAGACATACAAGCCATTCTCCGTTCCGAGATAAAGCAGCCCGCGCCGCACTGGGTCTTCACGAATCACATGTGCATACGAGAGGGGAGACTTCGGGACGCCGCTCGTGATCAGCTTCCAGGTTTTCCCGAAGTCGTTGGTTTTGTAAACCCAGGTGTCGCGGTTGTTCACCTGGTGTCCGTCGACGGTGAGATATGCCGTACCGACGTCATAGCGCGACGGTTCGATATTCGAGATCGTGCCCCAGTTGAGCAAGTTCGGAATGTTGGCGGTGACGTTGGTCCACGTCGCGCCGCCGTCGCGGGTCACGTGCACGAGACCGTCGTTGGTCCCCGCCCAGAGGACCTTCGCGTCGATCGGCGACTCGCCGATGGCGAAGATGACGCCGCCGTACTCGACCCCGATGTTGTCCGGCGTCAATCCGCCGGAGATCTTCTGCCGGCTCTTGTCGTTTCTCGTTAGGTCGGGCGAGATCTCGGTCCAGTGGCTCCCGCCGTCCTTCGTCATGTGGACGTGCTGGCTGCCGATGTAGAGGACGTTGTGATCATGCGACGACAGCGTCACCGGCGCCGTCCAGACGAAACGGTATTTGAGGCTGTCCGCCGGCCAGCCGATCGTCGACAAGGGCCAGACCTCCACGGTCTGGACGAGATGCGTCCGACGATCATAACGAGTGACGATGCCGCCCATGGAGCCCGAGCCGGACGCGCTCGACCAGATGAGGTTTCCATCAACCGTGTCCGGCCACGCCCACCCGCTCTCGCCTCCGCCGACGGTGAGCATGTGGCCGCGACTGATCGTCGGGATGTCGAGGCCGAAGCCGCCGAAGTCGCCGGCGCGCGCATTGCTCGGCACCATCGCCGACGGACCATCCTGCCGGTTCCCATAGACGTTGTACGGCACTTTGTTGTCGATCTCGACGTGATACATTTGCGCGAGCGGGAGCTGCTCCTGATTCCACGACTTCCCGCGATTCACCGAGATCGAGACGCCACCGTCGTGGCTCACGATCATCCGGTTGCCGTTCGTCGGATCGATCCAGATGTCGTGGTGATCGCCGCCGGGATATTCCGTGAACGGCGGATCGATGATCGTCGTGCCACCGTCGAGGGTCTTCGACCAGTTCGACGCGAGGAAGTACGCCTCGTTAGGGTTATCGGGGGACACGCCCATGCGATTGTAATAGTGTGTCCGTCCCGCCATCTGCCGATCGCTATTCACGAGCTGCCAGGAATCGCCCCCGTCGTCGGAGCGGAAGAGCCGGCCGCCGTCGGTGGGCTTCCCGTCGGGTGTCGGAACGCCGTCGCCTGTCTCGATCTCGGCGTAGACGCGGTTCGGCATCGCCTTGCTGATACCGAGCCCAATCTTCCCGACAGTTCTCGCCGGGAGACCAACCGTAAGCTTCTTCCACGTCGTGCCGCCGTCGGTCGACTTCCAGATGCCGCTCCCCGCGCCGCCGCTGAAGCGCCCCCAGGTATGAATTTCAATTTGCCAGAACCCAGCGTACAGGATGCGTGGGTTGGTCGGATCCATGATGACGTCGCAAGCGCCGGTGGAGTCGTTGACGAACAGCACGCGCTCCCAATTCTTCCCCCCGTCGTTCGACTGATAGATGCCGCGCTCGGGCTGCGGTCCGTAGGCGAAGCCTAACGACGCCGCGTAAACGAGATCGGGATTTGTTGGCGAGACGACGATGCGCGAGATACGACCCGTGTTCTCGAGCCCAGCGCGCGACCAGGTCTTCCCGGCGTCCGTCGACCGGAACATTCCCCAGCCCGCGGAGATGTGGCTGCGAGTGAAGGGCTCGCCCGTTCCCGCGTACACGACATTCGGGTCGCTCGGCGCTACGGCGAGCGCGCCCACCGACGAGACTGGCTGCTTATCGAAGACTGGGTCCCAGTGAATGCCGCCATCGGTGGATTTCCAGAGTCCGCCCGATGCGGCGCCGGCATAATAGGTGTTCGCATCGCCGGGCACGCCGGCGACGGAAGTAACGCGATTACCCTCCGGTCCTATGTACCGGTACTTGAGGGTTTGATAAACCGTCGTGTCGACGGTCTCCGGTGTGGATTGCTTGAGCTCCTGGCGGGGCTTGCTTTGGGCAAAGGCGGTGGACGCACACGCGAGCGTCAACGCCAGCGACAGAACTCGGCGCATTCGGGCACCATGGCGAGGCGGGAGGCGTAGAACTTACCGCACTCCGCCACGGGCCACAAACGGGTGCTATACCTGCTCGCCGACGATGAGGCCTCAGCGCATTCAGAGGATGCGAACCCATGGCGGCGGGCTCCGCGACCGCTTGGAGCCGGCCTCGAAGCTGTCCACCAACCGACCATTCCTGACGTCGCGAAGCTCGTAATGTTGAGGGGCGTCACCATGCACCGGCGCCTGCCGAATGGCGACGTAGCGGCCGTCCTCGGAGAACTTCCATTCCCAGACGGGGAGCCCGTTACCGCTGAACGTCCTCCGCTTTCCGGCGACAAGCACTATCAGCTTCAAGGGGATTGGATAGGACGTGCAGCAATTTGGGTAGAGCGCCAGCCAACCGACGGCTCGGCCGTCCGTCGATATTGCGACGCGATCAACGCCGGCCTGGCCGCTGTCCCCGGCCGGGCGAATCTCCCGTCCCGTCGATGTGATGATGTGGAGTTGGCCGTTTGCGTCAATGTCCGCGCGACTATAGGTCTGTGCGCCGCTGGCGCCAGCGACCACGGTCGACGCCACGACGCCGCAGCGAAGGAGCAACCCCCTCAGGCGTACCGATGGTTTGCAACCACTCATGGTGATCGTGCCGTCTCTAGTCGTTAGGCTGAGGATCCCGCCTGGGTAGCCGGGTCAGGGTGTCGACTCGGCTGTCGGTCGCATTTTTCCCGACACCGGCGAGCGTGTGCGCCAGGATGGAATCGCGCTTCAGGCGCGCCCTCTCAGCGAGACGCGCCAGCCGCTCCAGGTTGTCGGCGTGAACGGCGCTGTCCCGAGCGCGCTGCGCTCGCGATGGAACGCGGCCCAAAAAGGGCAGCGGCAGCGAAGCACCACCCAACAGGATTGCCATCGGACGATGCTCCTCTCGCGCGACCGCTGCGAGCCGCGCCCGTTCTCTGCCGGCACTATCGCGTTGCTCAGTTGTCTGGCGGAAAGTCCGAAATAGCATCGCGACGTATTCCGCCTGACGCTTGGCAATCGAGTCGCTCTGAGCCTCGCTGATGTTCACGCTCTTCGAGAATGCGCTTGGCGCGATCACTGGGCCCAAGGCGCTCGCTGTCGGCGAGTTGGCGGACGTCGCGCGCGGCGCGGTCGTGTCGATAGCGGCCGTGAAGCCGGTGTCGCGAACGGCGAGGGATGTGCTGTCTCCGGTTAGCGAACTCTCATCAGGGAGCGCTACGCGTGATGATGATGTCGCGTGACCGATGCGCGAGGCTCGAACGATCGTCGCTGGTTGGCGCACCGGAGCAGTGAGAGAGATGACCTCGACGCTCTCGAACGGTGCGGATGGGGTATGAGAAGTCCGATAGGCTCTCACCATCGGCAGCGATATCGCCACGCCGGCACAGGTCGTGAGTGTTGCCGCCACGACCAACGCTTCTCGCGTTAGGCTGTCGTATCGATCCCGCGGCCAGACGAAGCGCACGTGTCTCCCCTCCCCGCCGGCGTCGCTTCACCCTCCAGACATCCTACGGGCCGACGCGGGCGCGCGCTACTGCGTGTTGAAGTCCGAGGGCGGCGCCCCTGGTGGCAAGCACCTTGCGCCATCCAAGGCCGCTTCGCCAACAGGAGACATCATTTGAGCAACGCCAACAGCACTGCCACTGAGACTCGTCAGGCATTCGAGGTAAGAGTTTCCCAATCAGAGCTCGACGACCCCTTTACGGCCGACTTGCCCGTACGCGCTGGATCACGGAGCTCGGCGAGGGCGGTTGGGAGCACGGCCTGAATGTGCCCTACATGCGGGAGCTCGTCGACTAGTGGCGGCACGACTTCGACTGGCGTGCTCAGGAAGCGGCGATCAACCGCTTCGCGCACTTCACGACGCAGCTTCACGGCCGGCGGGTGCATTTCATTCACGAGCGCGGTCGCTCAATGTCGTCGTGCCGAGCATTCCGGGTATGGATTCTCTGATGCTGCTGAGGACGGCGTTCTCTTCCACGTCGGCGACATGTGGCAAGAGCTGATGACTGACATCCTCGGCTACGACCGCTTCGCGGCGCACGGCGGCGATTGGGGAAGCTTCGTGACCGAGGTGATGGCGCGCGATCACGGAAGGTCGGTCATCGGTATTCGCCTCACCGACGTCCCCTTCTATCACACCGTCCAAAAGCCGGACGACCCAACGAAGGACGAGCAGACCTTTCTCGCGGAGATCGAACGGTTCCCGCAGACGCAGGGCGCCTACGCGCTTGTTCAGGGTACGCAACCGCAAGCACTTGCGCTCGGCCTCAATGATTCTCCGGCGGGTCTCGCGGGGTGGATCATCGAGAAGTTCCGTCGTTGGAGCGACTGCGACGGCGACGTCGAGAAGGCGTTCACGAGAGACGAGCTCCTCGCCAACGTCATGCTCTACTGGGTGACCCGGACGATCAACAGCTCCTTCGCTCCGTATTTCGACGTCACCCACGCCGGTGCCCGAACGTGGATCGGTCAAAAGATCAAGGAGTGGACGAGTCGCTCTTCGGTGCCGGCGGGGTTCGCGATGTTTCCGAAGGATCTGTCGAGCCCACCGCGAGAATGGGCCGAGCGATTCTTCGACGTGCGGCGCTGGACGGAGATGCCGGGGCGGTCACTTTGCGGCGCTCGAGCAACCCGAGCTGCTCGT
This sequence comes from Gemmatimonadaceae bacterium, assembly GCA_035279645.1. Lineage (GTDB taxonomy): Bacteria > Gemmatimonadota > Gemmatimonadetes > Gemmatimonadales > Gemmatimonadaceae > AG2. The sequence continues at coordinate 241 of DATEHJ010000490.1, read as the reverse complement.
GGATGACATTCGCGCTTTCTTCCGGCAACTCCGTTGACGTAACGCTCGCCGTGCCAAGCACGCGTCCGGCGAGTAGATTCGCCGCGACAAGGAGCACCAATGGAAAACGATGAGAATGCGCAGTCGGCGCCGCCGACATCGACGATCCGCGAAGAGCTCGAGGGCTTCGTTCGCTCGCTGTTCTCCGCGACGGTCGAGAACAACAACACACCCAAACTGATTCCACCGCCACAAATGCAGG
>DATEHJ010000489.1:0-4643 GCA_035279645.1 Gemmatimonadaceae bacterium | reverse complement strand
CGTCGGCCGCGATTTCCTCTCGCGAATCCCCGTCAGCCAGGATTGCATCCTGTTGACTGTCGTGCCCACAACCCCCGCCCTGTCTAGCACAGACCTCGGCACCGCAAAAGCCATCGCCAACGCGCTGGGTATGCGTTTCGTGTCGCCGCGGCTTTCCGGCTTGGTTACGTATGATCGGTCACACCTCGAACGTCCTAGTGCCGAGCGCTGGTCGGCGGCCTTCCTCCAGGAGGCCGAGCCGTACATCCAAAAGTGCCTAACGCCACCGCGACCATGATGGACTGGCTTCCGCCCCATGCCGACTTTCGCGGCGCGGTTCGCGCCGCTCTGGAAACGCCGACTGACGGGAGCCAACTCAATCGGCTCGCGGCGCTCGCGAATCACCGCCTGAGTTTTCTCGAGGTCATCCAACTCGATCGCGCCCTGAGTCGCATCGACGCAGCGCAGTCGACGGGCATCGCGCCGATCCGAGTCGCGCTATTGTCGTCCGCGACGGTGGATCAACTCATACCGGGGATTCGAGTCGCGGGTCTCCGGCGGCGCATGCTATTCGACACGCACATCGGGCCGTACGGCCAGTATCGGCAAGAGGTGCTCGACTCGGAATCGGGGCTGCATCGCTTCCGACCCCAGGTTGTTCTCTTCGCGCTCACCGCGCGCGAGGCGACGTCCGGTATTCCGGTGACGGCGTCGGCGTCCGAAGTGGATGCCGCGATCCATCACGCGATCTGTGAGCTGCGTGTTCTGTGGCAAAGAGCGCGCGAACAGCTCAGGGCCGTGGTCATTCAGCAGAGTTTTCTGAACGTTGCCGAGACGCTCTTCGGAAACTTCGATCGGCTCGTGCCCGGCGCACCCAGCGCGGTGATCGATCGCCTCAACATGCGACTCGCCGAGGCGGCGGCGGAAGACGGCGTATTGCTACTCGACGTGGCGCGTGCTGCCGCGCGCGACGGAATCGACGCCTGGTTCGACGCGCCGCGCTGGCTGCAAGGGAAGATGGAGATCGCGCCCGCCGCCGCACCGACATATGGGGAGCTGCTGGCGCGCATCATCGCCGCGCAACGTGGACTCTCGAAGAAGTGCCTGGTTCTGGATCTCGATAATACACTCTGGGGCGGCGTCATCGGTGACGACGGCTTGGAGGGAATTGTGCTCGGCGAAGGCAGCGCTGCCGGCGAGGCACACCTCGCCCTGCAACGCTACGCGAAGCAGCTGCACCGTCGTGGAGTGATTCTCGCCGTCTGCTCCAAGAACGAGCGCGCGATCGCCGAATCGGTCTTTCGCGATCATCCCGAGATGCATCTCGAGCGCTCCGACATCGCGGCGTTCGTCGCGAACTGGAATGACAAGGCAGCAAACCTCCAACACATCGCCGAGCAGCTCAACATCGGCCTGGATAGTTTGGTCTTCGTCGACGACAATCCCGCCGAGCGAGCGCGCATCCGCGAGAGTCTGCCCTCGGTGGCTGTGCCCGAGCTGCCGAATGATCCAGCACAGTGGGTGCGGTCTCTCGCGGATGCGGGATATTTCGAGGCAACGAGCTTCACCGACGAGGACCGGATACGAAACGCGCAGTACGCCGCGAACGCGTCTCGCGACAGCCTGCTGGAGCTCTCTCAAAGCGTCGATGAGTTCCTCTCGGGCCTGGAGATGTCGGTCACGCACGGACCCTTCCGACCGGTCGATCTCGCGCGGGTTACACAGCTCATCAACAAGACGAACCAGTTCAATACAACGACCCGTCGCTACACGGCTCCCGAGGTTTCGGCGTTCGCCTCATCCGAGCAATGCCTAACGCTTCAATTCCGTTTGGCTGATCGCTTTGGCGACAATGGGCTCGTGAGCGCGATGGTGCTCCGCATCGACGAGCAGGACCGTTCCACCGTCGACATCGATACGTGGGTCATGAGCTGCCGCGTGTTCGGCCGGCAGCTCGAAGAAGAAGCGATGAACATTGCCGTCGAAGCGAGCCGCGATCTCGGTGCGCGGCAGCTGCGCGCGGACTTTCTGCCTACACCCAAAAACGCCGTCGTTTCGAAACTGTATCCGTCCCTCGGCTTCAACCGAGCGCCGTGCGATCCGCCCGTCGAGGGTGGATCGCGTTGGCTCCTCAATCTTTCAGACTATGTCGCCCGTGAGACCCACATTGCTCGTCGATCGGAGTAGGCTCTCCGAGGAGGACATCCTCGCGGCGCTGACGCGGGTTCTTCGCGATCTCCTGCTCGATGATTCCATCGTGCTGACCATGACCACGCGCCGCGATGAGGTCCGTGACTGGGACTCGCTGGTCTACATCAGCTTCATCGTTGGTGTGGAATCGGAGTTCGGTGTGAAGTTCGGCGTCGCCGAAGTTGAGTCCTTCGAGAATGTCGGGGCAATCGTACGCCGCACGAAGGCACTGTTGGCATCGAGCTAGATACCCACCATCGCCCACCGCGAGCGCAATGCTCTTCAACTCCTATCCGTTCATCTTCCTGTTCATCCCGCTGACACTGGCGGGGTTCTTCCTGCTTGGCCGTGGTTCACGCGAGTGGGCGTTGCGTTGGCTGATTTTCGCTTCGCTGTGCTTCTACGCGTGGTGGCGCCCGATCAATGTCCTCATCATCGCGCCATCGATCGTCGTGAACTTCTTCCTTGCGCGCACCCTCCAGCGGCTCGGTCGAGAGAAGAGGCAACGCCAAGCGCGCTGGGTATTGATTGCCGGCATCGCGTTCAACGTGCTGTTCCTTGGATATTTCAAATACGCCAACTTCTTGACCGGCGTCACGAACGACGTCTTCGGCACGTCTTTCGTGCTGGAACGCATCATCCTTCCGCTCGGGCTGTCGTTCATCACGTTCCAAAAAATTGCGTTTCTCGTCGACGTTCACTCCGGCCGCATCGAGGAGTTCACGCTGCAGGACTACTGCCTGTTCGTGCTCTTCTTCCCTCAGCTCATCGCCGGACCGATCGTCCATTATCGCGAGATGATGCCGCAGTTCCACCGGGCGTCGGCGCGGTTCGACAGCGAGAACATCGCCGTTGGCCTCACCTTGTTCATGTTCGGGCTGTTCAAAAAGGTGGTGATCGCCGATTGGATCGCACCGTCCGTGAGCGCTCTGTTCGCGCATGCGTCGTCCGGCGCAAGAATGTCGCTCCTCATCAGCTGGATGGCGGCACTCGGTTTCACCTTTCAGATCTACTTCGACTTCTCCGGCTATACGGACATGGCGCTAGGGCTTGGCCGGTTCTTCGGAATCAAGTTCCCGCCAAATTTCAACTCGCCGCTCAGAGCCACGAACATCATCGATTTCTGGTTGCGCTGGCATATGACGCTGACGCGATTTCTCACGGCGTACATCTATAACCCGCTCTCGCTGTGGGCAACGCGACGTCGTGCGGCGAAGGGGCTACGACCATTCGGCGGTCGGAACACGACTCTCGGTGGATTCATTCAGGTCCTGATGCTCCCGACGCTCCTCACGATGTTCGTGTCGGGATTTTGGCATGGCGCGGGCTATTTGTTCATCCTCTGGGGCCTGCTCCACGGCGTGTATATCACGATCAACCACGCATGGCGAATGTTGGCGGCACGCCGCTTCTCCGACCGACGTCAGTATGAGCGTTTCATGAAGCCGATCGGCTTCGTCATGACGTTCCTTTCGGTGGTGGCCGGTATGGTGCTCTTTCGAGCGCCGACGATTGCGACGGCGACGAACATTTTGCGCGGATTGGTGGGACTCAATGGCATCGCGCTGCCGGACAGCCTCCTTGGTCATGTCGGTCGTTTCTCAGGATCGTTTGCGCGATTGAACACTTTGGAGCTCGGTCCGGATGTTTTCAAAACACTCGTGATGGGAATCTTAGCTTCCGGATTTGTCGCGCTGATGTTACCAAACACCTTGCAGATACTGTCAGTGTTCGAGCCCGCGCTCGGTGTGAAGCCGGCGAGCGATCGCGTGCAGTCACCAGTTCGTCGACTCGCAGCGGTCATGGCGCGGATCGCTTGGCAGCCGAGTGTGGCCTGGGCAATCGTCATCTCCATCGTCGCCGCGATCGGTATGTATCACCTCGGCGGCAATAGCGAGTTTTTGTACTGGCAGTTCTAGTTGTCCGTGGTCAGGTGGAATTTGCGGAATTGAGAAGAGAGGGCGCGGCGCCGTTGTCGCGCTCTGTTGTGTGAAAACGATGGCTAACACAAAGAACCGTGTAGACCTGCGAGTGCACTGTGTTATTCAAGAGAGTCGCGACGCCGCGCTATCGAATAATCCTGGGAGCAATGGCCCTTGTCCTCGCCGCAAGCGCGGCGACGGCATCGAACGGCGAGGTCTGGTGGCGCCTCGCCGTGCTCGACATGAAAGCGCGGGGCGATCTACCATCGTTAGGTTGGGGCGAGTTGATGTGGGATCTGCGTCCACGCAGCCCCATCTACCTGCGAATGTTGACGACGGTGCCCAATCCCGACCTGGCCATCGCCAATCCGTACACATCACCCGAGGATTCCGCCGCGGGCGCGGCCGCCTTTCGTCGTAACTGTTCGTCCTGCCACGGCGTCGACGCGAAGAGTGGAAGAGTAGGTCCGAATCTCGTCACTGGCGGCTCGCTCCTGGGTCGCAGTGACTGGGCACTCTATCGAACCATCACGCGCGGCGTGCCTGAAACCG
>DATEHJ010000488.1:0-4321 GCA_035279645.1 Gemmatimonadaceae bacterium | reverse complement strand
GGTCACGGCGATCGAAAGAACAGCCATCAACACCATGCCGATGATCGCGAGGCCGATCCACGCCTGACCTTGCCATCGCGCTACCACCATGAAGAAGCCAGTCGCGAGAAGAATGAGCCCAGATGGCGCGTCGATGCGTCGGAGACCGCCTAACACAGCCAGCCAGTCGCGCGCCTGATTCGTCGTGCCGACCTCTCGCAGTCGCGCGAGGCTCACCTGCTCCAGACCAATGCCAACAAAAAGGCCTAACGCCCCCACTATGTGGAGGAAGACGACTACTCCGTACGTCGACACACGAACCTCCAGTCAAAGAACAGGGGCTAGGGCCCTATCCTCTATGCTCTTGCCCCTAACCCCTATGCTCGTAGACGGCGGCGCGTGCGCTTTGTGACAGCTGACTGTCGTCACTACACCAACGGTTCCGTGGGCTCGAGCGTGTGACGCAGCTTCTCCGGGTTCCGCATGATGTGGAGTGCGCGAATCCCGGTGCTGTCGACCTCGATGCTGCACGTCGACGTGACGACTCCGTCCTTCAACGTCACGAGCGCCGGCTCGCCATTGAGCCGAGTGAGCTGGATGATCTGGTCGGCCGCGCCCTTGCGCTTGACCCCGAAGAGGAACTTCGATACATGCTCACGCCCGACGATTCGATTCAGCGCGGCCCGCGCTCGGCCGCCGCCGTCGGTCGCGAGGACGACGTCCGGTGAAAGCAATGCGATGAGCCCCTCGGCGTCGTCCTCGACGATCGCCTTCGTGAATCGCTCGAGCAGCCGCTCGTGCTCGCCCTCCGGCAGCGCGACGCGCGGCCGCCCGGTGTGCACGCGATTTCGCGCGCGGTGTACCATCTGTCGAACCGCGTCCTCGCTCCGCTCGAGGATTTGGGCGATCTCCTCGTAACCAACGTCGAAGACCTCACGCAACAGAAACGCCGCTCGCTCCTCTGGTCGCAGCTTCTCGAGCAACACGAGCAGCGCCATCGACAGATCGGACGCCAGCTCGACTGCATCGTTAGGCGCCGGCGTCGTACCCGTGACTCGCGCCGCATCCGTCGCGATCGGCTCCGGAAGCCATGGCCCTGGGTATTCAGCGCGTTCCTTTCCCGCGCGCCGAAGCTGATCGACGGCGAGACGCGTCGTGACCGTGACGAGCCAGGCTTCCCGCGAGCGAACCGACGCCTGGTCGGCGCTCTGCCAGCGGAGAAACGCCTCCTGAACCACGTCCTCCGCGTCGTCATAGTCACCCAGCATGCGATAGGCGAGGCCGAGCAAGCGCGGTCGCAACTCCACGACACCGCCGGTCGTAACCTCCTCGCTCGGTATTCGAGTAGTAGTCATAGCCTCTTAGACGGAGCCAACTCTCGTTTGTGACAGCCACTCGTTAAAAACTCTTCCGGCCTCTCAATCCGCGGGGCCATTGACATGCCATCAAGACTAGTTTACTCTAGGCCTTGAGCAACCAAGGAATGGGAACGTCATGACCGAATCGGATCCGCGCGACCTCTTTCCAGGCGCGCTCGAGATGATGGTCCTGCGCCTGCTGAAGCTCGAGCCGATGCACGGGTACGCGCTCGTGCACCGCATTCAGCAGGCGTCGCGCAATCTGCTGCAGGTCGAGGAAGGATCCCTCTACCCCGCCCTTCAGCGACTGCTCAAGGAGGGCCTCGTGAAGGCAGAGTGGGGTGTCTCGGCGACCAATCGGCGTGTGCGGATCTATCGCCTAACGCCGGCCGGAGCCAAACATCTCGCGCGCGAGGTATCGAGCTTCGAGCGAATGTTTGCGGGAATCAATCTCGTGCTTTCGCTGGGTGAGACATGACACTTCTCGACCGCATATTCCGCAGGGGCCGTCTCTACGAAGACCTCAGCGACGAAATCCGAGCCCACCTCGAGCAAAGGGCCGACGATCTCGTCGCGCGCGGCATGTCCCGCAAAGACGCCCTTATCGAAGCGCGCCGCGCATTCGGGAATCCCACGATCATACAGGAACAAGGCCGCGAAACCTGGCAGTGGCCTACCCTCGAGTCCTTTTTCCGCGATGTGCGTTTCGCGCTCCGACAGCTTCGTCGGACGCCGTCGCTCACGGCGATCATCGTCACGACGCTCGGCGCGGGTATCGCTGCCAGCTCCACCGTCTTCAGTTGGACACGTGCGATTCTGCTCGATCCGATTCCCGGCGCAGCGCACGCGAACGACATCATGATGCTCGAGTCCACAACGCCCTCGGGCAGCTGGACACCAGTGTCGTGGCTCGACTATCGCGACTTCCAGAAATATCTCCGATCGTTCGACGATCTCGCCGCGGCGTATCCGATCGCGCTCGCGCTCGGCGATGCGTCGCATCCGGAGCGCGTGCGCGCGGAGCTGGTGTCGGCGAACTTCTTCGACGTGCTGCGGGTGCGTCCCGCGCTCGGTCAGTTCTTCGCGACGCGATTCGACGACGCGCCCGGCTCGCAGCCACTGGCAGTCATCAGCTATCCGCTGTGGCAGCGCCGTTGGCGCGGCGACAGCGCGGCGATCGGCCAGGTCGTCGAGATCAATCGCTTTCCGTTCACCGTCGCCGGCATCGCACCGAAGAATTTCCACGGCTCCATGGCGGGCGAGGACATTCAGCTGTGGGTGCCGGTGACGATGGTCGGCCAGATCATGCCGACGATCGCCTCGTTGCTGCGGGATCGCGACTGGCGCACCTTCCGTGTGCTCGCGCGTCTTGCCGAGGGACGAACGTCCCAGTCGGCAGCCGAGGAAGTCCGTCGCTTCGGGACCTACATGAGTACCGTGAACGGTGGACGAAGCAAGGGGATGAGCGCGATGCTGCTGCCCCTCTGGCGCTCGCATTGGGGAATTCAGGATGCGCTGCGCGCGCCACTCGTCGTGCTGCTCGGCGCCTGCGGGCTGGTGCTGCTCATCGTCTGCGCGAACATGGCGACGCTGCTGCTGACGCGCGCGACCGCGCGCCGCCGCGAGCTCGCGTTGCGCATGGCCCTCGGCGCGCCGCGACGCCGCCTCGTGCGGCAGCTCCTCACCGAGGCGTCCATTCTCGCGATCGCCGGTGCGTCGTTAGGTATGGTCGGCACGATTTGGCTTGCACGGTCGCTGCACTGGTTCGTGCCGCAGTTCGCCGCGCCGTCGCTGATCGATCCACACGTCGACATTGCCGTCGTTCTGTTCACGGTGGCCCTGGCGTGCGCGGTCACGGTGTTGGCGGGTATCATGCCGGCCTTGCATGGCTCGCGCGAGCGGTTCGACGAATCGTTGCGCGACGGGTCGCGCCTTTCGGCCGACGCGCACGCGACACGTCTGCGCGGTTTCCTCGTCGTCGCCGAGATGGCGCTCGCCGTGATGGCGCTCATCGGCGCCGGCCTGTTTTACGGCAGCTTCCGCCGCGAGCGCGCGGTGGCGCCCGGCTTCACGACCGAAGGCGTCGCCATCGGCTCGGTGAGCCTAACGCTTGCGGGATACGACTCGGCGTACGCGGACAACTTTCTGCGACGCGTGACCGATCGGATCGTGCGCGAGCCGGGCGTTAGCTCGGTGAGCTACACTGACTATGTGCCGCTGAGTCTCGGCGGCGGGTCATGGGAAGACCTGCAGATCGAGGGCTATGCGCCACAGCCGAATGAAAACATGAAGACGTATCGGGCCGCTCTCGGGCCCGGCTACTTCAACACGCTTGGCATCCCGCTGCTCGAGGGACGCGACTTCCGCTTCGACGACGACTCTTCGCGCACGCCGGTCATGATCGTGAACGAAACGTTCGTCCACCATTTCCTCAACGGGCGCACCGCGCTCGGCGTCCGCGTGCACGGCTGGGGCAAATGGTTCACGATCGTCGGCGTCGCGAACGACGTGAAGACCTTTCGATTGACCGAGGCGCCGACGCCGTACTTCTACGTCCCCATTCGCCAGGTTTACCGGCCGGAGTACGGCTTCGCCTTCGTCGTGCGCGGCGCCGCCGCGGTCGATCAAACGGTGCGCGTTATCGAGCGCGCAGTCGCATCGGTGGATGCGAGCATCCCTGTCTACAGCGCGATGCCACTCGCCGACTATATCGAGGCTCCTCTGCGCGCCTCTCAGACGGGGGTGCGCTTGCTTGGGCTGCTCGCGGGCGTCTCGCTGTTCCTCGCCGCCATCGGTCTCTACGGAGTCGTCTCGTACTCGGTTGCGCAGCGCGCCAAGGAGATCGGCCTGCGTGTCGCGCTCGGCGCGCGCAAAGTAGACGTTCTGCGCGTCGTCGCGACACGAGCCGCCGCGATGCTCGCCTTCGGTCTCGTGATCGGCCTCGCCGGCGGCCTCGCGCTCGGCCGCGTCGTGTCGTCGCTGCT
>DATEHJ010000487.1:0-4860 GCA_035279645.1 Gemmatimonadaceae bacterium | reverse complement strand
TGCGTGGTGCCGTCGGGCGCGAGAAAGTCGAGCAGCGCATAGACCCGGTTGCCTTCGAGACGGAATGTCGTTGTCCCCGAGGCTGGTCGCGCCTTGCAAGTTCCGGTGCGTCCATCCCATTCGCATTCGCGAACGCGTTGTGAGTCGAAACGGACGCGAAGACTGTCGACCAGCTCGCGCCGGATACTGTCCGCCCAAGGCGAGAAGTGGAAACTCGGAAACTCCGTCAACAAGAGCTGCGTCGTGTTACCTGAAGCTTTTCCGCACAAGCGGAGTCCCCCGCCATGAAAGCACTCCTTCCAGCCATTGTTCTCCACGTGAGCGAAATCGTCCTCGCGTCTCAGATTATGCCTTCGTGCCACGCTTTCCGCCGTCCAGAGGACGCGGCTCTCCAGACTGGTCGAATCCGTTCCCGGACTCGGACCCACAGAAATCCCCGACCCGATCATCGGATCGCAGGCCGTGACTGCGCCGACAACCGCAGTCTGGAGTAGCCAAAGCGACGAGAATCTTTTGAACGCGCGCATAAAAAGGAGCGACCAATGTTGATACCTAACGAGCAGCCTGGTGACGACCGACCTTCTGGACCAGAGTCTTTTTCAGCCGACGACGCGCCGGAGCCACAACCAGAAGGCGCGCTCGTACCGCCACCCAAAAAGCCACCCACGGCGCTGAGCGGTGAGGCTGATTCTTCATTTCCCTTCAATCCACAAAGGTTCAGGGAAGCGTGGCGACAGCCAGGATGGCAAGGCAAGACTCGCTTTGCGCGTCTTGTCACAGAGTTTTTCGACGTACTCGACGGAGCGGCAGATCTAATTGCAGAGCGCTTGGGGCTGCGGCAATAGTCGCCTCAGCCTGGAAGCAGAGCAACTGCAAACGCTCGTGGCTCTATGTGCCACGGCAACTTTACCGACCTCCCAATGCCGCATTTCCTGAACGAATTGGCTGATCTGGGGACGTATTTGATAGTAGTCTGCGTCCCGATCGCGGTCGCCGCTATCACGATACCTGTCGGGCGCGCACTCGGAGAGCGCATCCGTCGCGCCAAGCTGGCGGAGCCTGAGCCCTCCGTGCTGGACGCGAGAGCGGAGGAACTGGCGCGACGGCTACTCGCTCTGGAGCGAGCCATTGAAGTCGCCGCGGTGGAAGTTGAGCGTCTCGGCGAGCAACAACGATATTTCGCGCGGCATTCGTTGCCGCCAACGAAATCACCGAGAGCAATCACGCCTCACTGAGGCCGCCGCACGAGTGCGTCTGCGTACAACGGCCAGAACCCATGTACCTTCCGATAACTGAAGTCCGCCGTTCCCAGGCGTGACTATGGCTGTCGCAGCTCTCATCGCCACCTTGAGCCGGCTACTTCCGCAGCTACTTCCGCCTCGAGCGCGAGCGGTGACGCTCGAGGTCAATAGCTGGCTCGTGACCGTGAGGGTGTTCATGGAAGGACCGGTGACTGATGATGCGATGTACGATGCACTCCACCGAGAACTGGAGCCTATGCTTGGCGAGCTCGGTCCACCCGAGAGCGATCCCTGGGAACTCCACCTGATGCTTGTGAGACAAGACTTCGGACCCGCACGCGCGCTCGGCAGAGTTATCTGGCTTCGACAAGACACGACAGTCGAGGCGTTGGGACCAGAGGGCTAGCGATGGATAACTCGGTGAAGATCTTGCGGAGGCCGCGCAGAGAAGGGAGCGCGTTCGGCGAGCTACTTGGCTACTTGGCGCGCTCGTGATCGTGTCACTCTTAGTCGTACCCGCGTTCATCGCTACCGTGTCGCGGCCTGTTCGTCGTGTCGTCGTGATCCCGGTCTACATACTCTTTCTCTGGTGGATGTTTAGAAAACCCTCCGTGAGGTCGCAGCCTAACGACTAGTTGTCCGTTCATCGCTAATGGCTTGGCGTCATCAGTGAGGCGGTGGCGGCGATGGCTTGCTCGTCTTGGTGCTGTCAACGTGAAGCATTCGCTCCGTGAATTCATGCATGAGGGCTCTGCTTAGCGCCTCCTGCATCGGCGTCAGAGAATCCGGCGCTGCGGCACGCAGCGTGTCCTGATCACGAAGCGGTGGGCCGTCGGTCGATGCCGGCATGATCTCTACTGCGTACTCACCGAAGATGCCCTCGGGCCGCACCGTGACAACGTCGTTGCGATGAACTGGCGCATCCGCGCGCTCAATGAGGAGCGTCGCGCGAACGCCCGAGTGTTGCAGCGAAAGCTTCCGCACTCTGCCGATGTCGACGCTGTGAAACCTGACCGGGTCGCCCTCCTTGATGTGGGCGCCGGCGGGGAGATCGACGTAGGCAATGCGGCTCTCTCGGCGCTTGCAGGCGGCCGGGACGAGAAGGAGCATTGGGAGCACGACCGACCAGACTCTCACTGAGATCTCCACGCGTGAGACTACGATCACCGACATGCCAAATGGTGGCGGGCACCTCTCGTCGCAACTCGTGCTTCCGAGCGCGTGAACGCTGGCCGTCCAGAGGACGGTGACGTGAAGGAGATAGTCGAACACAAAAGCAAAAGCCCCAGCGGGCAAGAGGGCCGCGCCCGAGAGGATTTGCGAGTGCCTGATAGTGTATTCACTAAACTCATTCTCGTTCCTAACGGCTTCAGCTTTTCGACGGGTTGTAGTGCTTTCTGACGAAATCGGCAACGAGGGTAGGCATAGGGCCCTCGATGTCCGACTCCAGATGCCTAATCTGCTGCGCCTGCTCGGCGAGGAACTCATCATCCGTAGAGATTCCAACAAGGCCGACGTAATGGGCCACATCATCCCCGGATCGCGATTCCACGAAGTACGCCATGCCGCCTATTCTCAAAGGGTCCTCGATCTCGCGCTGCGCGGCAATTAACGCGACGATTCCTCCCTCGTCGTCGCGGACGACCGGCCAGCAATGACGGCAGAATCGATAGATGCACTCGATGGGCTTGGAGAAGGTTACGCGCGCCATGGTGCCTCTCGCGCCGCACCTGTCACAGGACGCGTCAGGTTCGCGTGGCGATGATCCAGCACTACCGGCGAAGCACGAGCTATTCATGCGTACGCCCCCTGGCAAGGCGACCTCCACTCCATATCGCGTCTCTAATCCTAGCACGTCGGGCGACCCCCTGGCGAGAGATTAAGGCGTGCTAATCTTGCCGTTCGTAGTTAGGTTACCGCACCTTCGCCGGGAGCGCCGATGCACCGCCGGTTTCTCGCCGCATCCGTCGCCCTAGCCGCCCTTCTCGCCGCGCCCCTTCCCGCCCAGACTTGCCAGGACGGGGTTTTTCGTTGGCCCGAGAAGGTCGACCTCTCGCTCGCCACCCTCACGCCGAAGCACGCCTACGTCGGAACGATGCTCTCGAGCTGGCCCCTCCCGGACCTCTGGGCTGGCAACACAAACGAGCACACTCCGCGAGCCGGCCGGGAGTTGAGTGTCTACTACGTCTTCGGCTGGGTGCGTCGGATCGACACCACCGAGTCGGATTGCGATTGGCACATCGAAATCACCTCCACGAAGACGGGAAACATCGACAACTGCATCGTCGTCGAGATACCCAAGGGCACTGGCAACGGCCTCTATGCCGAGGCCCGAACCTCGTTCCAGGCCCTGTTAGGCGGACCGCCGCAAGATGGAGTGCTCGCCAATCCTGTGCGGATGGAGTTCATCGGCCCGTCGTTCTTCGACAGCTTCCATCGCGGCGCGAAGGCGACGAATCCGAACGGGGCGCACAGCCACGGCCACTGCAACAGCTCGGCGCGCGCGCTTTGGGAGATTCATCCGGTCTATTGGGTTCTGCAACCGCACTAGCAGCCGTATGCGAGCTCCTGCACGAAAATGCGCATCTACGAAATCGCGCTCGTCGTAACGCTCATATCGATTCTCATCGCAACACTCAGGGCGCGCGCTCGACTGAAGGCGACTTGCCCGCACTGTGGTCAGCACGAAGGTCAACGGACACTCTCACAGCGAGTCACCTTGAGCCGTAACGTCTTGGCTGAGGACAGATCTCCGTTTGAGCCGGGAAGGCGGGAAAAACGCTTCAAGGCACTTCGGCAGACGTTTTTCACCGGCGGAGTGACGTGCACGAAGTGCGGTCAGGTATACGAGCGAAAATGGTTCGATGAAAGTGACTTGCTTTGATTGCGCGCTCACTAACGATGCGTAAGCGCGCTGTTGCTCCGAAGTGAGCGGTACGGTTTGCATGGAGACTTCTAACTCGGCAGCCGTCCGCGCACACGTCGCGTGAGAGCGCGTGAACGATTCCCCTTGAGCTTCGAATCGCCTCGCTTTTGTGGCTTTTTTGTGAAGTCGTGCCGTGTCTTTGTGCAGCGTTCATGGTCGCGGATCTAGCTTGGTGAGCCATGTCGACGCCGCGGCCGAAACGCTCAACGAAGTGGCTCCTCGCGCTCACCGTGCTCATGGTCTTTCTGATCGGTGCACGGCTGTTCGTCGCGGCCCATTCGGACGACAGTCCGAAGTCCGACGCCGTCAACGGCGAGCGCGCACACCAGGCCATCGGCGTTTACGTGCAGAATCACGCCGGTGGGCGTATGGGCTCGCGTGAGCTCGAGGTCCGTGACTCCGCCATCGCCGCGTACGTGCGCGGTGACTTCGATCGCGTCCACCGCATCGTCGATGGTCCCAACAACGATGCGTACGTCCAGGACCAAGTCGACCTCATTCGCAGCCACGTGCGGAGCAACCGCGCCTCACCACGCGAGCGCGCGTTGGCTGGCATGCCGCTCGCAGCACTGCGTGACAGCATCCTGGCGGACCGCGGGGCGCAACTCCGTCGCCTCACGAAGTCGCCCAACTAGCCGTCAGCAATTACTAGTTGTCCTGAGCCATGCCGACGTTGTCCCTTCGAAGCAATCC
>DATEHJ010000486.1:0-4626 GCA_035279645.1 Gemmatimonadaceae bacterium | reverse complement strand
GATCCGACGGACCATCTGCTTGCCACGGGTGCGCGGTTTGATGAGCGGCATAGTTCCTCCTGCACGGAGCTGACCAGGTGCCGCCCTCATCGTCCGACGTTGCGACGAATACATCGATATCGCCGTTGCGATAGTCCGTCCAAGACGCGTAGAGCTTCGCTGAGTTCGTGTTAGGAGCATTGCGAGTCTTCGACGGCGCGACGGCGACTTGCGGAAAGCCGAAGACGCGGCCAACGCCAGGAACGGCGCCCGTACCACCGAAGTACGGCGGGCCCACTTCGAGCACTGGTCGGGATTCGGCGAAACTGCGTCCGCCGTCGTGCGAGATCGCCAGCGTGATCGTCGTGCGCCAGTTCCAAACCGCGTAGATGGCTCCGTCGGATCCGACCGTACCGATGAAGCCGACGACGTCGCCGTTGTCGTCGCGCGGATACCCCGCTTGCGTGCTGATGCGAATTGGCGCCGACCAGGTCTGGCCCTGATCCGAGGACCGCGAAAAAAGAATGATGGATTTGTCGAGCTGCCACTCGATCCAACCTACGTAGAGCGAGCCGCGATGAGGGCTGTCGGGCGCGTTATCGGCGAAGACGCGCGGCATGTCCTCGTACTGCATGTCCGATTCGTTGCCGGTGTACCACGCGCGCACCGCGACCGGCGAGTCCCAACTCTTTCCGCCATCGCGCGAGCGGCGCACGTAGACCCCGTTGCGACCGGCGCCGTGCCGCCAGTACGACGGAGTTCCAAGTTTGTCAAACGTCAGGTACGCGACGTAGAGGTTTCCCCTGTTATCAAACGTCGTGGACACGTCGCCAGCACGGCGCCAGTCCGAGGGTGCAATCACACCCGCCGCGGTGAAGGTGCGAGCCGAGTCGAGCGAGTACGCGCCGGTCGCGGGGCCTTGGTACACGGCGAAAACCCGCGACGGGTCCCGCGGATCGATCGCGATCCCGGGCTCACTCCAAGGGCCCGGTGCACCGGAGACTGTCACGACGCGAGCGCCCGGTGCGCGAGGAGCTGGCGACTGAGCGCTCACGAGGCTCGCACAGAGAATCAGGCTGGCGATGACGAGAGTGGTGGGCACAGACCAGCGGCTAGGGGACAGGGGCTACGGGCTAGGGGAAGAAGATACGTGGCGACGAGTAACCGCGAGGGTCCTGCGATCCGTCCTCACGTGCTGATATTTCAGCACCACCTCTACGAGCGTTGCATGGAGCTGCTCCTTCAGGATATCCGATATGCCGGACGTGCGTTGCTGCGCAGCCCGGCGTTCACCATCGCCGCGGTGCTCACGATTGCGCTAGGCGTCGGGGCCAACACGGCGGTGTTCTCGGTCGTGAACACGGTGCTGTTGCACGAGCTGCCGTATCGTGATCCGTCGCAATTGGCGCTGCTGTGGGAGCACAATCTCAGCAGTAAGGAGCTGCACAACTCGGTGAGCCCGGCGAACTATCTCGCCTGGCGCGACGCTTCGCATTCGTTCGAAGGCATGGCGGCGTGGATCGATACGCCCGGATCGCTCACCGGCGCCGGCGACGAGCCGATGTCACTGCAGGCGCGTCACATCTCGGCGGAGGTGTTCTCGATTCTCGGCGTCAAGCCCGTCGTCGGACGCACGTTCACGGTCGCGGAGGACAATCCGGAGGCGCCACGCGTCGCGGTGATCAGCTATGACCTCTGGCAACAACGATTCGGTGGCCGGGCGAACGTCGCCGGAGAGACATTCAATCTCGCGGGCGTTCAGTATACCGTCGTCGGTGTGTTGCCTAACGGCTATCGGTTCTTCGCGCCGGTGCAACTCTGGGTTCCGACGCGCTTCGGCGCCGCGGATCGCAACTGGCCCGGCCGATTCCTCAAGGTGATCGCGCGACTCAAGCCCGACGTCTCGATCGAACGAGCGGACGCCGAGATGCACATGATCGCCCAACGACGAGCAGTCGAGTTTCCGCAGTTCGGCGCAAACTGGTCGGCGAACGCGCAGCCGTTGCGCGAGAATCTCACCGTCGATGTTCGCACCGGGTTGCTCGTGTTGCTGGGTGCGGTCGTGTTCCTGCTGGTGATCGCCTGCGCCAACGTGGCGAATCTGATGCTCGCGCGGGCAAGTGCCCGCCACAAAGAGATCGCGATCCGCGCATCGTTGGGTGCGACGCGAAGCCGACTCGTGAGGCAGCTCTTGACAGAGAGTGTGCTGCTGGCACTCGTTGCGTCACTCGTCGGTCTCGGCTTGGCGGCGGTCGGGACGCGCGCGATCGTCGCGCTCATCCCACCCACCTTTCCGGCGCAGGCGATCACCGACGTCGCGATCGACGGTCGAGTGCTCGCGTTTACGGTGGCGGTCGCCGTGCTAACGGGCATCGGGTTCGGCCTCGTACCGGCACTCGCCATCTCGCGCGGCGCGCTGCACGACACGCTCAAAGAGGGTGGTCGAGGGGGCGCCGCCGCGACACGGGCGACAGCGCGCCTTCGGGGCGCGCTCGTCGTCGCCGAGCTGTCGTTTGCGATTGTGCTGCTCGCCGGCGCCGGACTCATGATTCGATCGTTCGCGGCGCTCCGACACGTGCACCTCGGCTTCGAGCCCGAGCACGCGTTGATGGCCGAAGTCTCGATTCCGACACGCAAGTATCGTAGCGATACGGCGCAGATTGCATTCTTCCGCGCGCTCGAAGCGCGGGTTGCGGCGTTACCAGGCGTGCAGGCCGTCGGCGCGATCAGCTTCCTGCCTCTCACGGGAGAGCGTTCGGCGAGCGATTTCAGCGTGCCGGGCCGACCGGTGCCGCCGAAGGGCGCGGAGCCGGTTGGCGACATGCGCGCGGTGACACCAGGCTACTTCCGAGCGATGGGAATTCCGATCAAAGCGGGCCGGCCACTCACCGACGCCGATCTCGCGAGCACACCGGCGGTCGCCGTCGTGAGTGAGACCTTCTCGCGAACGATCTGGCCTAACGAGAGCGCGATCGGCAAGTTCATCGATTACGACTGGGGCGCGCCGCAGCACGTGCAGATCGTCGGCGTTGCCGGGGACGTGCATCACGAGGGCGTAGACAAAGCGCCGTTCATGGAGATCTATCGTCCTCTTCCGCAATTCGTGTATTCGGGGATGACCCTCGTCGTCCGCACCGCCGGCGATCCCTCGACGATCGCGAAGCCCTTGCGCGATGCGGTGCGGTTCGTGGACCGAGAACAGCCGGTTGGCCGGCTCGAGACAATGGATGCGCTCGTGGCCGAGTCGCTGGACACGAGCCGTCTGAGCACGATGCTGTTTGGGCTGTTCGGCGTGCTCGGCGTAGTCCTCGCCGCGGTGGGGATTTACGGGGTGATGTCGTACGGAGTCATTCAGCGAACGCGCGAGTTCGGCGTACGGATGGCGCTCGGCGCGCGGCAGAGTGACGTGCGCGCGCTCGTTGTCCGTCAGGGCCTGGCGCTTACGGGAATGGGAATCGCTATCGGTCTCGGCGGCGCGTTCGCGCTCACGCGACTCATGCGGACGTTGCTCTTCGCGGTGACGCCGTCGGATCCGCTCACGTACGTTGGTATCGCACTCGTACTGGGCGCAGTCGCCCTGGTTGCATCGTATCTCCCAGCTCGACGAGCGACGCGCGTCGATCCGCTCGTTGCCCTGCGGTCGGAGTGAGCGACTATCGTACTCCGGTCGCGCCCTGAGTCAGTTGGGTGAAACCCGTACCGTCGCGATTGATGAGATAAATCTCATCGAGCCCCGAACCGGTACCCGAGAAGAGGAGTCGTTCGCCGTCGGGCGACCAGGATGGCTGCGAAAAGAGGACGAGGCCCGAGGGGCCAAGCTGACGCACGACCCTCGTTTCGACCGTGAAGAGAAAGAGATCGCGAGAGGCCGATCCGTTCCGATCGGAGACGAATGCGATGAATCGTCCATCGGGGGACACGGACGGTGTTTGGTCGTTCGCATTGCTCCGAATCAGCGGACGCACCGCTCTCGTTTCAACATTCATCACGAACAACTGTTCGCGGCCATCCGGGTTCGCAAAGAACGCCATCTCTCTATCGCCGGGGAACCAGCTCGGTACCTGACTGCTCCAAGGGTTCGCGGTGAGCGGCCGCGGACTCGTGCCGAGCGTGTCGGTGAGCAGGAGCTCCCAGTGGAAATTCTTGGCGGCGGCATTCCACTCGCCTCTCTGAAAGAGGAGCGCGCGATGATCGTGGGATGGGATCGGGACACCGTTGAAGCTCGAGCCCGCAACGATGCGACGAAGGTGCGCGCCGGTGGCGTCTGCCAGGAACAGATCGACGTTGCGATCATCGGCATAGTTCCGCGGCGATTGAAATACGATGCGGCCTGTCGTGAGGAACTGGGGATGCGCGTCGCGGCCGGGGCTCGACGTGACACGTGTCGGACTCGTGCCGTCGACTTGCATCGTGTACAGCTCCCAGTCGCCGTCGCGCGTCGAAGCGAAGAGGATGCTCTGGCCGTCGGGTGACCATTGCGGCCACGCGTTCCCGTACGGTGTATGCGTCACGGGGTGCTGGTTACCGCCATCGGCATCCATCAGCCAGAGCTCGTAGACGCCACTCCGATTCGAGTAAAACGCGATCTGAGTGCCGTCGGGCGACCAGGCCGATTCGAAGCTCGTGCTGCTGTCCGACGTGAGCTGT
>DATEHJ010000485.1:0-2048 GCA_035279645.1 Gemmatimonadaceae bacterium | reverse complement strand
ACGATTTGGCAGACACCACGGCGCCTCTCCTGGCTCGCTGCGCTGCTCGTGGCGCTCGTCCTGCCGGTAATTCTGGCTACTGGTCTCGGCTCAAATCGCCAGCCCCGGCACACAGCCGAAGTCTTTCACTCGACCGTGCCGCATGTCTCCATTGCGTTGACGACCGAGAGCATTTCGCCCACAGCTACCGTGAGTGGCCCCGTTAGGCGCGCGCGACCGGTCGAAGCCCGGGAGGCATTGGTCGCGATGGAGCCGTATTTCGTTGCGCTGTGGTTACTCTCGTCGACACTCGTTCTCGTCGTCCTCTGTGCTGGCGCGATTCGAATAGGGAGTGCAACGCGACGATGGCGCGAAATGGATATCGATGGATTGCGTGTTCTCATTTCCCCACGAACGGGCCCAGCGGTCGTCGGTGTTCTTCGCCCGCGTATTGTGTTCCCCGAATGGGCGCTCTCGCTGGATGCGCGAGCGCGGCGCCTCATGCTGCTTCATGAGACCGAGCATATCCGGGCGCGGGATCCATACCTTCTTTTGCTCGCGACGTTGTCAGTCTTATTCGCTCCGTGGAACGTCGCTCTCTGGTTTATTGCGCGACGGCTCAGACTTGCGGTCGAGCTGGACTGCGACCGGCGAGTTGTGCGAGCGTCCGGCGACGCCGGCGAATACGGTCGGCTGCTGCTCGATGTGGGCGCGCGGCGGGGGACGAACCCGCCCATTGGGGCTTCGCTCGTTGAGCGAAGGTCATTTCTCGCGCGGAGGATCACCACGATGATCGCCAACAACCCTCGTCACACCGTGCTCAACTCGCTGCCGTTGGTGATGTGTATCGCTCTCGTCAGCATGGCTGCGGCGCGCGTGCCGCGTCCCGAGCCGTTTGCCAGAGGGCGCGTGAGCCTGCGCGGCGCGAGTTCAAAGGTTACTCAACTTGGTACGGCAGATCGCCAGGGCTCCTACACGACACCGCAACACGCGGCCGTGACTTCGCACCTTGCCGCGGCCGCTACTCGTCCGAGTCGGACCTCATCGCGGATGTCAACGCTGGAAACGCCGCGCATCACCGTGGACTATGAGAATGCTCCGATTGAAGATGTCGTCGCGGCGTTCGCCAAATTCGCAGGACGGAAGATTCGTCTTTCGAAAGGTGTGAGTGGCTCAGTCACGGCGCACATCGTCGATAGGCCCTGGGATGAGGCGCTCGCATGGATCGTGGGGGCGATCGGCCACCATCTCGTGATCCTGCCCGACAGCGCTATCGTGATCTCGTCAATAGCCACGCCGAGCCCACGATCCGCAGCTCGGCTCGGGCGACTGCCTCGCGGAACGGCGGCGCAGGACGAGGCGACTGTCGCTACGGCGACGCCGGGGCTTACGAATCGCAGCATTGTGGGTCGCGTGCTCGACGATAGTACCAACCTTCCAATCGCCGGCACGGAGATCAACGTCATCGGCCCGCAAGCGATTGGGCAGCCGAACCGCGCTTGTACAAGCCAACATGGGGAGTTTGAGCTCGTCGTTCCCGACGGCGAAGTGTGGCTCGATGCCAGTGCGGGAGGTTATGAGTTCTCTCGCGTGACGCTCGGATCGACCGATACGATCGCGCTCTTCCGCGGCCGTCGAACACTACCACCGTCCGTGGCGCGTGTTGGGCGCGCGCAAATCGAATCCGTGGAAGTCTTAAAGGGGGCGGCGGCTACTGCCCTCTATGGTCCCGCTGCTGCGAACGGCGTGGTCGTGATTGGCACCAAGCGCCCTGAGCTCCGATTCTCGATCGGCGGGATCTGGTTTTTCAAACCTCCGTCGTCGGAGCGATCTGCTCCGCTGTTCGTCGTCGACGGGGTTGTGGTCGGTCCCAGCGCTCTCGATGTCACGACCTCGTGTGAGCAACGCTGACACGTCGTCGGCATAACGAGTCGCCTTTGTGACTCTGCGGTGCGCTTGCGCTCGATGAGCTGCGGGGAGGGCGGACCTCTCGCGACGCTTGCGGATCGTCCACCACGGCACCCTTCCCATACCAGGCGTCAACCGCCTGGCTGCTCGTCGTCGCGTTG
>DATEHJ010000484.1:0-9093 GCA_035279645.1 Gemmatimonadaceae bacterium | reverse complement strand
TTCGTGATGGGCAAGGCGAGCAAGCCATGGTCGCGCGACGTCGAAGTCTTCGACACCAGCCTCGGCTGGCGTTTCGTGAATCCTAAAATGCGCGAGCGGTACGGCGTCGACTCGATGGGGCAGACCGCCGAAAACGTCGCCGAGCAGTACGACGTTTCGCGCGGTGATCAGGATTGCTTTGCGCTGAACTCCCAGCAGAAAGCGGCGCGCGCGCGGCAGAGCGGGCGCTTTGCTGAAGAAATCATGACGGTCGCCATCCCTCAGAAAAAGGGAGAGCCGAAGCGGTTCGTGGAGGACGAGTTCATCAAGCCGGAGACGACGCTCGATGTCCTGTCGCGGCTCAAACCGGCGTTTCGTCTCGACGGCGGGGGCTCAGTGACGGCGGGGAATTCTTCAGGGCTGAACGACGGTGCGGCCGCCTTGCTGATAGCGTCGGACGATGCGGTCACGCGATTTCGGTTGAAGCCGGCGGCGCGAATTGTCGCGAGTGCGGTCGCCGGCGTCGAGCCGCGATTGATGGGCATGGGACCCGTGCCCGCGACTCGTAAGGCGCTCGCGCTGGCGGGACTCACGCTCGACGAGATAGATGTCATCGAACTGAACGAGGCATTCGCCGCACAGTCGCTTGCCTGCTTGCGCGAGCTTGGCGTGGCCGATGATGACGAGCGCGTGAACCCGAATGGCGGCGCGATCGCCATCGGTCACCCGTTAGGCATGTCGGGTGCGCGACTTCTCCTGACGGCGACGAGGGAGCTGGCGGCGCGTGGAAAGCGCTACGCGCTGGCGACGATGTGTATTGGCGTAGGGCAGGGGATGGCGGTGGTGGTAGAAAGGGGATAAGGGAACAGGGACAGGGTTTTCTGATTGGAGATTCACATGACGAGCACATTGACGGCTTCCGCGCTCGACCTCACCGGTGAGCATCCGCGCAAGCTGCTGAACTACGTAGCAGGCCAGTGGGTCGAGGGGACGGGGCGGCTCACGACGTTGAATCATGCGGTCACCGGAGCGCCGGTAGCCGAGGCGTCGAGTGAGGGCGTGGACTTTGGTGCGATGGTCGCGCACGCGCGAACGGTCGGCGGGCCGGCGTTGCGCAAGATGACGTTCCACGAGCGCGCGCTCATGCTCAAGGCGATGGCGCAGTATCTCACGGCGCGCAAGGACGACTTCTATCTCATCTCGGCTGCGACCGGCGCGACGAAGGGGGATTCCTGGATCGACATCGACGGCGGCATCGGCACGCTATTCGTGTATGCGTCGAAAGGACGTCGCGAGTTGCCTAACGAGACATTCTACGTCGATGGGGCGACGGAGGGGCTTTCGAAAAGCGGGAGCTTCGTCGGACGACACATCTGCGTGCCGCTCGAGGGCGTTGCCGTACACATCAACGCGTTCAACTTCCCCGTCTGGGGAATGCTGGAGAAGCTCGCGCCGACGCTCCTCGCCGGAATGCCGGCGATCGTGAAACCCGCCACGGTGACGTCGTATCTCACCGAAGCCGTGTTCCGGGCGATGATCGAGTCCCGGCTCTTTCCCGAGGGCGCGATCCAGCTCATTTGTGGCAGCGCTGGGGACCTCCTCGACCGGCTCGACGCACAATGCGCGGTCGCCTTCACGGGTTCGGCGGAAACCGCGCGCCTGCTGCGCGCGAAGCCCGCGATTCTCGATCAGAACATTCGGTTCAATACTGAAGCGGACTCGCTCAACTTCTCCATGCTCGGTCCGGATGCAGCGCCCGGAAGCGAGGAGTTCGATCTCTTCGTGAAGGAAGTCGCGAAGGAGATGACGGTGAAGGCAGGGCAGAAGTGCACGGCGATTCGCCGGACCCTCGTGCCGCAGTCACTCGTCGAGCCGCTCATGCAGGCGCTCGTTAGGCGACTCGAGAGCGTCAAGGTCGGGGATCCCGCCGTCGAAGGAGTTCGCATGGGCCCACTCGCGGCGCAGGCGCAGGTGCGCGAAGTACGCAAGAGCGTCGACGCGATCGCGGGGCAAACCGAGCGCGTCTACGGCAATCCCGACGATTTCGACGTAATTGGCGCGGACAGAGGCCGTGGGGCGTTTTTTCCAACGCTCCTCTTTTACTCGAAGGATCCGTTCACCAGCAGCGCGCCGCATGACATCGAAGCCTTCGGACCCGTCAACACCGTCATGCCGTACAAAACGGTCGACGATGCGATCGAGCTCGCCAAACGCGGCAAGGGCTCTCTGGTCGGCTCGCTCTTCACGTCCGACGATGCGGTCGCCAAACGCGTCGCGCTGGGGACGGCGTCGCACCACGGCCGTCTGATGTTCGTGAATCGTCACAGCGCCAAGGAGTCCACTGGTCACGGCTCGCCGATGCCGCATCTGGTGCATGGAGGCCCAGGGCGCGCCGGAGGAGGCGAAGAGATGGGAGGCGTGCGCGGGGTGTTGCATTTCATGCAGCGCACCGCGCTCCAGGGTTCGCCGACGACTCTGACGCGCGTCGTGAACGAGTATGTCACCGGCGCGGAGATCAAGACCGATCGCGTGCATCCCTTCCGAAAGCATTTCGACGAGCTCGAGATCGGCGAGACACTCATCACGCACCGCCGCACGATCACCGAGGCGGACATCGTCAATTTTGCCGGCATCAGCGGCGACTACTTCTACGCGCACACCGACGACATCGCGGCCAAGGATTCGATCTTCGAGCGCCGAGTAGCACACGGGTACTTCGTGCTCTCGGCGGCGGCCGGGCTGTTCGTCGACCCCGCACCGGGACCGGTGCTCGCCAACTATGGTCTCGAGAGCCTGCGCTTCGTGAAGCCGGTCTACATCGGCGACACGATTCAGGCGCGCCTCACGTGCAAACAGAAGACGGCAAAGGAGGATCGTGAGGGGCAGATCCCGCAGGGCGTCGTCGCCTGGGACGTAGAAGTGAAGAACCAGGCCGATGAGCCCGTCGCGGTGTACACGATCCTAACGCTCGTCAAGCGCCGTGCGTAAGCGTCGTAGTTCCGGGGCTACTCCCTACTGCGCACTGTGTACTCCACTACTGAGGGCTAGTCGTCGAGATCTCGCGCACGGCGGAATCCAGCTGTACCAAGTATTTCGCGTCGGGAGTTTTCCGCCGTTGGCCCTCAGTAATGAAGTAAGGAGTAGCAGCTCGTTCACCAACCACCCACGACTCAATGCTTCCTCGTCTCGTCAGCCTCGCCCTTTTTTTACCTATTGCCGCTCTCGCGCAGTCCGCGCCCATGCCGGCCGGTACTTCTGTCGATCCCGCCGCGTGGCGAATCGACAAGACTCACTCCGAGCTCACCTTCCAGATCCGTCACTTCATGAGTCGTGTGCGAGGGACGTTCCGCGACTGGAAAGGGACGATCACGTTGCCCGACGCGGCGAAGTGGGATGGAGCGGGCATCAGCGTCGACATAACCACCGCGAGCGTCTTTACGGACAACGACCGTCGTGATGCGGACTTGCGCTCGTCGAACTTCTTTGCCGCCGACAGCTTTCCCACGATCGCGTTCCGGAGTACGAAGATCGAACGGAGTGGGGAGGCCGCTAAGATTTTTGGGGACCTAACGATTCGCGGCGTTACCAAACCAGTCGTACTCGATGGGCACTTTCTTGGCTTGCAAGGCGCGGGGAACGGCGCCCAACGACTCGGCTTCGAAGCCAGCACGACCGTGAACCGGCTCGATTACGGTGTGAAGTGGAATCGGGCGGTGGAAGGCGGTGGAATGATGCTCGGCGACGACGTTAGGATCGACATTGCGATCGAGGCAGTTCATCAGTCGCCGCGGAGCTGATTTGTCCTGACGTTTGGCACGCGCGCCTATGCGAGCATTTCATGAGAAGCCCCGTCCATGTGACGGGGCTTCGCTTTCGTGGATTGACAGTAGTGACGTGAGCCATACGTTATCTCGGCCGCGCGATCCCCTCCGCGCCTCGTGATGCACGTGCCTGACGTCTGACGACGTTTGTCGCGCCGATGACTGGCGGCGATGTGATCCGCCCCTGCAGTCGCTTGTTATGCGAGTGACGCCTCGACGGCGAGGCCGGTTGTTCTCCGAATTTCTGTAGCGTCCGTTGTGCCTAACGGTTTTTAACCGGTGGGCGCAGTTGCGCCACCGTGCTCGCTCCGGAGTTCATCGCGGTCCAGCATTCCGTGCCAGGAGGGACAATGTCAGCGATGTGTCATGCTGCGCTTCTCGCTCACAAGACAGTCGCGCGCTCTGCGCTCGCGCTCGGCTTCACACTCGTCGTCGCGGTCGCGCCGATCGCCGCCGCACAAACGGGGGGAACGGTGCTCGGCACCGTGTCCGATCGAGGGACGGGTCAACCCATCGACGCGGCGCGCGCCCAGGTGGTTGGCACGACGCTCGTCGCGGCAAGCGACACGCGTGGTGCATTCGTGTTGCGCGGCGTTAGGCCGGGGACATACACGGTACGCGTCTCGCGCATCGGCTTCCGTCCCGAAGTGGCGTCAGTGACGCTCGCTGGCAACGACACGACTCGTGTGACGCTTGTATTGACGCCGAGCGCGGTCGAGCTGGATCAGGTGGTGGTCACCGGGACTGGTGGCGCCGTCGAGAAGCGAAAGATCGGTTCATCGATGGGCGTCGTCGACATGTCGGCGGTGCAGGAACAGATGGCCGTCACCGACATCGGCCAAGCGCTTGCCTCCAAGGTCACGGGCTTGCGCTCGGTGAGCGTCGGTGGCGGCGCCGGCGCAGCGCGCGACCTGCGCATCCGCGGCACGGCGAGCTTCAGCCTCAGCCAGCGACCCGTCATCTATATCGATGGCGTGCGGGTCGACACGCGCGCGACGGAGTGGACCAACGCCACGGGTATCGGAAGCAAGCTTGCATGCTGCTCCTTCGCCGGTGGCACGTCGACAGATCGCTTGAGCGATCTCAATCCGGACGATATCGAGCGCGTCGAAGTGCTGAAAGGCGCCGCGGCGGCGACCCTCTACGGCTCCGAAGCAACGAACGGCGTCATTCAGATCTTCACGAAGCGCGGCAAGAACGAGAGCGCGCCGAGTTGGAGTATGTCGGCGACAACAGGGATGGATCGGCTGCGTCCGAATCTGCCGACGAAATTCTTCCCGAACTTTGTCGGCACAGACGGCACGCGCGCGCGTGATGCAAACACGCTCATCGGCAGCGGCCCGTATCAGAATTATGACGTGAGCGTCCAAGGCGGCGGCGTGCGCAACACCTACTTCGCCTCCGGCGGTTACATGGACGAAGAGGGCTCGATTCAGCCCAACTACCAAAAGAAAGGAAACTTCCGCCTCAACCTGAACTTCCTGCCGACCGACAAGTGGTCGATCGAAGGTCGCTCGATGCTCACGCGGAACGATATCGCGGAGGAGCAGGCGGGGAACAACTGGACGGCGTTATTAGGCAACGCGATGAACGGCAATCCGCGGAGCGCCACGGCGCAGCGCCCCTTCGGTGAAGCGTGGGTTCCGGTGTCGGACATCAAGAAGATGCAGACCTACAGTGACGCGACACGTTGGACGGGTGGCATGACGTTGAACTTCACGCCGATTCCGTCGTTCACGCACCGCTTTACCTTCGGGCTCGACGACACGAACGAACAGAAGTCGCGCTTCTTCCCGTGGGACGGCAACTACGGTCCCGCGGGTGTGACGAATGGCCAGCGCGATCTCGGCTACCGCTTTTATTACAGCTACACCGCCGACTACCTGGGCCAGTACTCCTTCCATCTCCCGAAGAACATCGGGTCCGACTTCTCGTTCGGCATGCAGGCGCTGAAGGAGAGCGAGCGGTTCAACATCGCCGTCGGTAATACCTTCGCCGGTCCTGGCGTGAGTGCGGTATCGTCAGCGGCGGTGACCACGGGCGGCGAGGCGTACTCCGAGAAAGCGACGATCGGCTACCTCGCTCAGGATCGTCTGTCGTTTGGGCAGAAGCTCTTTGCGACGCTTGGCGTGCGCGTCGACGGCAACTCGGCGTTTGGCGACAACTACGGCTTCAAGACGTATCCCAAGGCCGATGTCGCCTGGGTGCTGTCGGAGTATGGCTTCATGCCACAGTGGGTGAGCAGCATGAAGGTTCGCGCCGCCGTTGGACAAGCCGGGAAGGCGCCAGGCGCGTTTGACAAGTTTCAAACTTTCACGGCTCGCTCAGTCCTGACAGGAACGCCGGGCGTCGTGCCGGACAACCCGGGGAACGCCGATCTCCGGCCGGAGACGACGACGGAGCGTGAGGCGGGCTTCGAGTCTGGCTTCTTCCACGATCGACTTGGCATCGAAGCGTCGATCTATCACGCGATCACGAAAGACGCGATTGTCCCGAAGCCACTCGCGCCGAGCGCTGGTTTCCAGAGCGCGCAGAGCGTGAACATCGGCGCGCTCGAGAATCATGGTTGGGAAGCGTCGGTGAACTACCTCGCTATCTCTCGTGGCAAATTCGACTGGACGACGAACGTCCGGCTTGACGGGAACCACAATCGCGTAACTGATCTCGGCGGTGTGACGCTCGCCGGCACCACGATCCAGGTTGGCTATCCGGTGCAGGCGATCTGGACGTTGCCGATGACCGGCTACTCCGCGACTACGCCGGGCGTCAACGGGCGAGCTCCCAATTTCACGCGCGGCTCGACGAACGTTTACATGGGTCCGCCGCTGCCGACATTCAACGCTTCGTTCGGCAACACGGTGCGCTTTGGGGCGCTGCAGTTCTATGCGCTCCTCACGATGGAGCGCGGTGCGGTGTTCCAGAACAGCGACCGGCCGTATCGCGTGCGACAGGGCGGCTCCGACGAATATTTGCAATTCCTCAACTCCGACGGCTCGACGACGTTCCAGGCTGACTCGGTCTTCAACTACTGGTCGCTGTTCGACGCCGTCGACTCGCGCGACAACGTGCGCCTGCGTGAGGTCTCCTTGTCGTACACGATTCCCGACCGTCTGCTGAGTCGTACCAACCTGGGGCGCACGCAGCTCACGCTCTCCGGACAGAACGTGATCTGGTGGGATCACTGCCACTGTGTCGATCCAAACATGAACTGGGCGGGGGGCGACTCGTTCGGCATCTCGAATGGATTCCTCGCACAACCGTCACCGCGGCAGTATCGACTCTCCATCCGCACGCGATTCTAACCGGCCCTTCACCAGAGGCGTGACTTCATGACCAGGCTAACGCGCTCCTTGCGCATCGTGCTCGGCGTCGCCATCGGTGCGGTCGCCGTGCCCACTGTGGCTTGCAAGGACTTTCTCAAGGTTCAGGACCCCGGGCGCTTCAGCAACGACGCGCTCGACAATCTCACGGTGCTCACCGCCGTCGCGAACGGCGTCGAAGGCCAGTTCCAGCAGGTGTACGACGACTTCGTCGTCTTCACGGCGCTGAACAGCGACGAGGTCATCAACTCGTCGACGTGGATCGAGTGGGCGGACGTCTCGACGGGTCGCATCCGTGGCGACTGGGCGACCGCAACCCCAGGCTGGTCCACCGCGATGGACGAGATTCTGCGCAATCGTTATGCGGCGCAGAATGCGGCCGACCGCTTGACGCGCGTCCTCGGCGCGGACGCGAGTAAGAGTCCGCTCATGGCACAGGTGAAGGTGTATGAAGCTTGGGCCGATCTCGTGCTCGGCATGGGCTATTGCGAGGCACCGCTCATTCAGAACGGCGATCGCAAACCGTACACGCAGCTCTATGCGCAAGCGATCACGAAGTTCACGACGGCGCTCACGATCGCACAAGCGGCCAGTCAGCCACAGTGGGTGAGCTTTGCGCTCGCCGGCCGCGCGCGCGCGAACCTGCTCGCGGGCAACTACGACGCCGCGCTCGCCGACGCGCAGGCGGTCCCTGCGGGCTTCATCAAGCAGGCGTTGTATTCGGTGAACAGCCAGACCACGTTCACCGGTGGACAGTTGCACTACAATCGCAACCGCTCCGGCGGCTTGCATCCGCTGTACTGGTCGATGGTCGACACCAGCAACAGCAACAATGGCGCGGTGAACCCCGTGCAGTACGTGAAGGATCCGTGGACGGGGACTGCCGATCAGCGCATGGCGGTGAGCCACAAGGCCGGCGGCGTCGCGATCGGCGTCGACAACAAGACCAAGCACTACGCGATTCAGAAGTACTCCGACTACACCAACCCGATCACACTGACCTCCAAGCGGGAGATGAATCTCATCGAGGCCGAAGTGCAGATGAGGAAGGGCAACCTTGCAACGGCGATCGCGGATCTAAACCTGAACCGTACCACCGCGCCGGCGCCGCTTCCCGCGTTTGACGCCACCGGCCTTACCGCCGCGGACGTCCAGGCACGGCTCCTGTCGGAGCGGTTCGCCGAGCTGTTCGTCGAGGGGCATCGCATGACCGACCTCGATCGGTTCAATCTCGTGACGTCGGTGCTCGGAACGGGTCGCGCTCGCCGCTTCCCGCTGTCACGTAACGAAATACTCAACAACCCAACCCTGCATCAGGGTCAGGCTGCGTGCCCGGCGATCAGCTGACGCCGGACGCGTTGGCATTGCAGATCACGGGGGGGTGCGGTCTTGCCGCACCCCCCCGGCGTTGCCTGACGCGGCGCGAGTTTCTCATCGCGTCGGCGGCTGGGGGCGCCGGAACGTTGCTCGCGTGCAGTGGCCTCCATGAGATCACGAACCCGGGACTGACGACTGGCACCATCGTCGGCGACGTCGTCAACGAATTGGGGACGCCGCAAGCGGGGCTCGGGAAGATCTACTTGATGTACGAGAACGGCCTTCAAACCGGCCGCTCCGCGACCGTGGACGCCTCGGGCAAATTCACCTTCGCGGACGTCCCCGAAGGCTCGTGGCAGGTGCGCTTTTATGCGCCCGGTGTTGCTTATGTGTCGGAGGACCTGGCGAACCCCCTTCCCGTGCAAATCAAAGCGGGCCAGACGCTATCGGTGCACTTCGAGATCGAGTTGGGCTGGGAGGATGGCGCACCGATGATCGAGATCTACATCGGTGACTACTTCTTCCAGGAACAACCGCTCGGTGCCCCGAACGCCGAAACGGCTGTCAAAGTCGGCGTCCCCATTTGTTGGTACAATGTCGGCCTGATGCAGCACACCACCACCGGAGGGTTTTGGGATTCGGGACCGCTCAACAAA
>DATEHJ010000483.1:0-8724 GCA_035279645.1 Gemmatimonadaceae bacterium | reverse complement strand
ACGGGCGCCGCGGTCTCCTCCGGCGTCGGCTCCGGCTCTGTGATCGCGCGCAGGCTCATGAGCGACGCGCGCGGATCGCTCCGCGCCAGCAGTCGCCGGGCTTCCTCGAG
The DNA here is from genome assembly GCA_035279645.1 of Gemmatimonadaceae bacterium. Lineage (GTDB taxonomy): Bacteria > Gemmatimonadota > Gemmatimonadetes > Gemmatimonadales > Gemmatimonadaceae > AG2. The sequence goes on along the minus strand of DATEHJ010000483.1, from coordinate 8,614 downwards.
CTCGAATACCTGCGTCGCCGAGACGTCGCCTGTCGGGAGCGCGATCTCCGGTGGCGGATTCACGTCGAGTCGCACCGACGCCTCGACGCCGTCCGCGGACGCAGTGATCGTCGCTCGTCCCTCGCGCAGGGGGAGGACAACGCCTTTCGCGTCGACCGAGGCGATTTGCCGAGGCTCCGCTTTCCAATGCAGCGGCCGGTCCAGGCGCACGCCGCGTGCGCTCAACACCTCGGCGTGGAGCGCTACCGGCAGTCCCAGATCGACATGGGCAGGCGGTGGCCCGATGACTATCTTCGAAACAACGGGCAGGACGATCGCGACGTCGGTCGACGCGAGCTTCCCCTCGCAGTTGCATGTTAGGCGCGCGACGCCGGCACTGCGCGCGCGCACGACGCGGTCGCCGATGACCTCGGCAATGGCCGAATCGCTCGAAGTCCAGCGCATCGGCCGACCCGGGAGCTCCGCACCCGACGCATCGAGCGTCTTCGCGGCAAGCTCGGCCGACTCGCCGACGTCGAGCACCGCCGGAACCACCGGCTGCACCGTCACCACCGGCGCCGGCGACACCTCGATGCGCGCCATGGCACGCACGCCCTGCGACTCCGCCCAGACGAGCACTTCCCCGGGCGACTGTGCCGAGACAACGCCATCTTGCGACACGATGGCGATCGCTTCGTCCGCGCTTGCCCAGTGGACGGCGGTCTGCACGGCTTCGTGGCGCTTGTCCTCGGGCGTTGCCACCAGCTGCACCCGGTCGCCGGCGTGAAGGACGCCTGGTGGAAGAGAGACGCTTATGGTGGCGACGCGCTTCGGTACCACCGTCATCCGAACCGCGTTATGGACTCCACCCACGCTGGCGGTAATCTCGACTTCGCCGGCGGTGAGCGCCTGCACGAAGCCGCGCGATTCGTCGACGGTGGCGACGTGATCGTTGCTGGACGCCCAACGCAGGCGCACCCCGGGCACGGTGTCGCCCGATGGATTGCGTGGCGAGCCGCTGAGCGTGAACGAATCGCCGACTTCAACGACGCTCGGCGGCGCAAAGATCTCGATCGCGGCAACGTATGGCTTCACGTCGCCGGCGGGCTTCGAGGTGGAGGCCGGCTCGGGCGTCGGGCTCGCTCCGGGGCGGAGCACTTCGTCCGAGCGCCGGAAGGGTGCCGGCATCGAGAGCTGAGCCAGGGCGATGCGATCGGAGTCGCCGTCGCCTAACGGCGCGGCGCCGAGAGCAGCGAGGGCGTGCTGCACCGATGGCCAGCGCTGTTGCGGGTCCTTTGCCAACATGCGCTGGATCGCAGCGTCGAGCTCGGGATCGCACTCGGGCCGCTGCTCGCGGATCGACGGGGCAGGGCGCTCGGTGTGCGCGTGCATAACGACAAAGGGCGACCCGCTGAAAGGCGGTCGTCCGGTGAGCAGCTCGTAGGCGACGAGACCGAGCGAGTACTGATCGGACGCAGCGGAGACGGGGCGCGCCAGACACTGCTCGGGACTCATGTAGGTCGGCGTTCCAACGATCACGCCGGTTTGCGTCTCGCCGCCGCGCGACGCGCGTGGAATACTGCCGTTCTCTCGTACGACGAGCTTCGCGATGCCGAAGTCCGTCACGACGGCGTTGCCGTCCTCGTCGATGAGAATGTTGGCGGGCTTCACGTCGCGATGGACGACGCCGCGACGGTGCGCGTACGCGAGCGCGTTCCCGACCATCCAGAGGAGACCGCGCACCATGCGGATCGGTAAAGCGTCCGCGGATCGGACGATATGCTCGAGAGATCGACCCTCCACGAACTTCATGACGAAGAAGTGCAGGTCGTCGATCTGACGGACCGCGTGAATCGTGATGATGTGCGGGTGGCTCATGTTCGCCACCGTGACTGCCTCCTGTCGGAAGCGCCGCACCATTCCCTCGCCGGTGAGCAGCGCGGGCGACATCACCTTGATCGCGACCTTGCGATTCAGGGCGACCTCGTGGGCGAGATAGACCGCGGCCATGCCGCCGCGACCCAGCTCGCGCAGGATCTCGAACTCTCCCGAGGTCGCCGAGCGGAGTCGCGAGGCTACCTGGGCCCAAGGGTTGGTCTCGTCGCCGGGCGCTCGACTACCGCCGACAGCGCTTTCGAGCCCGGTCCGCGTTCCGGTGCCGCAGCGAGGGCAGAAGCGATCGGCGGCACCCAAGGGGGCGCCGCACCGTTCGCAACCGGCCAGGGGTGCAGCGGTACCACAGAGCGCGCAGAAGCGGTCGCCCGGCCTGAGCAGTTCGCCGCATCGGACGCACGAGATACCGGACGAGTCCGCGGGACGACCTGTCATGCGGCAGCAACCGGGTTTGAGAATGGACGATGTTGAGCGGCAAGGTCAATGAGCGCAACGCCATTGCCGCGAGAAAACCGCGGCCGAAGTTGCTAGTCAAGCCACAGACGCGCAAGACTCGCGAAATGCGATGCTCGTGACTCGCTCTTGCTGGCCGCGAGCGTCATTCGTATCTTCACTGCTCGCGCGAGAATGCGCGCGAGAGCCTTCTGAGGGCCCGAATCCGATCATGATACAGCTCTTCAAACTCACCTCTGTCATCCGCCGCACCGCGCCGCTCGCGTACGTGCGCCAGGGCGAAGTACGCCCCGGAACGCGGATTTTCGGCGTCTCGGACGCCGGAGGTCGAGCACCCTAGAAGAGCAGGATTCGATGTCGTGATCCGGCCTTTCGGGTGCTTCAGCAGACCCGAAAGGCCTTTTTGCTGCCCACCCTCAGTTAGCGGATCACGATCATGAATCTCGAGATTATTAGTCGTTACATCCACCAGCCGGCGCAGCTGCCGACCGAGCTGCGCGCGCGCATCGAGCTGTCGTGGGACGCGGAGCCGATTCAGCTCTACGCGCTCGCAGACCTCGACGACGCGCTCGTACTGGGCGAGACCTGGATGGCGTTGGGCAACCGGTTCGTCGCGGTAGCTCGGCAGGCGACGACCGGCGCGTGGGAGATCGAGACGATCGACCGCGGGCGAATTCGCGCCGTGCAACTCTCGCCGGGACTGAGCGCCAACATCCTCCTCCTGATCGGCGAGCCTAACGAGCCACCGCTTGCGACGGTGCGTTACACGCAGCGGCAGCGCGGCGCGTTCGAGAATATTCGCTTCGTTCTCGACGAGTCGCTTGCCGGACGCGTGGTGCAGCCCGCGCCCGAGGAGGCGGACCGCGTGTACGCGGACGCGGTTGCGCGCCCAGTGCGCGACGCGCAGGCGCTTGTCGCGGGACTCGAGTCGGCGGTTATCCTGCGTCTCCTGAGCTATCTGACACCGTACCGGCGTCAAGTCGCGGTCGGGCTGGGAGCGGCGGCCATCGTCACCTTGGCCAGCCTCGTGCCCCCGTACCTCGCGGGTTTCCTCCTCGACCGCGTCGTTAGGCCGGCGCAGGCTGGGGCGCTCGCGCACGGTGAGGCGGCGCGGCTGGCGTGGATTGCGGTCGGCGCGATGGCGGCGCTCTACGTCGTGCGCCAAGCGGCGGCTCACGTCCGGCTTCGCCTGATGTCGGTGCTCGGCGAGTGGGTCGCGCGCGACTTGCGGTCGGAATTATACGCGCACATCCAACGACTCAGCCTGTCTTTCTTCTCGCGCAAGAAGACGGGAAGCCTGATCACACGCGTCACCGCGGATACCGATCGTCTGTGGGAGTTCATCGCCTTCGGTGTCGTCGACGTCTCGCTCTCCGTGGTCATGTTGCTCGGACTGGGCGCGGTGTTGCTCGTGCTGGACTGGCGGCTGGGTCTCGTGATGACGCTGCCGGTGCCGCTCTTCTGTTGGCTCATCTATTGGCACGGCGAGTCGCTCAACGCGCGATTCATTCGCGCCTGGCGAAAGTGGTCCCGCCTCACCGACGTGTTGGGCGACACGATTCCCGGCATTCGCGTCGTCAAGGCGTTCAACCAGGAAACGCGTGAGATCGCGCGGTTCGTCGACCGGAACGACGCGGTGACGGACGAGTTCAATTCGATTCATCGAATGTGGACGACGTTCTGGCCGATGCTGATGTTCGCCGTGCACACGACGACGGTTCTCGTCTGGGTGTTCGCGGTGCCGCGCTTGTTAGGAGTCGGGCATCCGCTCTCGGCGGGCGTGTTCGTTTCGTTCTTGCTCTACACGACGATGTTCGTCGCCCCGATCGAGGTGATCGGGCAGATGGTGCGCACGGTGAACCGGGCGACGTCGTCTGCGCATCGCGTGTTCGAAGTGCTCGATAGCGAGCCCGAGGTGAAGGACGTACCGGATTCGGTGCGCCTCTCGCCGGTGCGCGGGCGCGTTGAATTCGAGAACGTCACGTTTGCGTACGACGGTGTGAGGCAGATTCTGCGCGGCGTCAGCTTCGCCGTGCAGCCGGGTGAGCTGATCGGACTGGTGGGGACGTCCGGCGGCGGCAAGTCGACGGTCGTGAGCCTCGTCGCGCGGTTTTACGACGCGACGGGCGGCGCCGTGCGCATCGACGGGGTCGACGTGCGGACGCTCGACACCGGCCACTATCGCGAGCAGATCGGCATCGTGCTGCAGGATCCGTATCTGTTTCACGGCACCGTGCTCGAGAACATTCGTTACGGCCTGCCGAGCGCGTCGTTAGGTGCCGTGGTGGCGGCGGCGAAAGCGGCGAACGCGCACGACTTCATCTGCAGGCTGGGACAGGGATACGACACCGTGGTCGGCGAGCGAGGGCACACGCTCTCCGGAGGGGAGCGGCAACGCATCTCAATCGCGCGCGCGATCCTGCACAACCCGCGCATTCTCATTCTCGACGAGGCGACGAGCAGCGTCGATACGGAGACGGAGCGGCAGATCCAGGAGGCGCTCGAGCGGCTGATCGCCGGCCGCACGGTGTTCGCGATCGCGCACCGATTGTCGACGCTGCGCCGAGCGTCGCGGTTGTTTGTGATCGAGAAGGGCCGGCTCGCGGAGTCGGGCACGCATCGCGAACTGTTGGGAAAGCCTAACGGGATTTACAAGAGGCTCTACGAGCTGCAGCTGCAACTGCAGTAGAGCGTAGGGACCAGGGGCATCGGATAGGAGGAGCAATGACTGCTTTGGAGATCGAACGTGAAGAAGAGAGCGAGGCGATCAAGCTACGAAGTGCACCGGATGGGCGGCTCATCGCGTACACCGAACGTGGACCGGTGCCGGTGCGCGTGCGGCAGTGCTTTCCGTGGTCGGAGCCGCACCGCCATCTGTCGCTCCGCGACACCGAAGAGCGCGAGGTGGTGTTGGTCGAGGATCCAACGGCGCTCGGCGCGGCGTCGCGCGAGGCCCTGGAGCGCGCGCTCGCCGAGGCGGGGTTCGTCCTCGAGGTCACGCGCGTTGTGTCGATCGAGGAGGAGGTAGAAATCCGGCAGTGGACGGTCGAGACGCGTCACGGGCCGCGGTCGTTCCAGACTCATCTGGACGATTGGCCGCGCCTGCTGCCGAGTGGCGGCCTGCTTATCCGCGACGTGGCGGGAGATCTATACCGCTTAATGGTGGCGGATCTCGACAAGAAGAGTAAGGACTTGTTGTGGGCGTTCGTTGACTAAAAGAACGGCTAGTGCCAGGGGTTAGGGACTTTGGCGCTAGCCCCTAACTCCACGGGTCCCAGCTTCTAGAGTCGGTTCAACCCGGCGAGCGCCGCGACCTTGTACGCTTCCGCGAGCGTGGGGTAATTGAACACCGTGTCACGGAAGTACTCGATCGTGCCGCCGAATGCGAGCACGGCTTGCGCGATGTGAATCAGCTCGGCCGCGCCATCGCCGATCGCGTGAACGCCTAACAACAGCAACGACTCGGGGTCGAAGAGGATCTTCAGCAAGCCGGTTTCGTCACCGAGGATTTGGCCTTTCGCCAACTCCTCGTATTTCGCGATACCGACCTCGTAGGGCACGCTGGCCGAGGTGAGCTCCTGCTCGGTGCGCCCAACCATGGACATCTCGGGCACCGTGTAAATGCCGTACGGCAAGAGATCCTTCGAAACGCGCCGGTGATTGACGCCGAACATGTGGTTGCCCGCCAGGCGTCCCTGCTCGCTCGAGGACGACGCAAGCGACGGGAATCCGATCACGTCGCCGGCGGCGTAGATGTGAGCCACCGACGTTCTCAAGTTCTCATCGACGGGAATTCGGCCGCGCTGATCGACGGAGAGTCCCGCGGCGGTAAGATCGAGGAGGTCGGTGTTTGCCTGTCGTCCGACGGTGTAGAGCAGGGCGCCACCGTGCACGCGTTTGCCGCTGGCGAGATGCGCAACGACGCGGCCGCTGGCGTCGCGCTCGACCGCCGTCACCGTCTCGCCGAGCCGGAACGTCGCGCCGCGACGGCGCATATGATAGCTCAGCGCCTCGATCATCTCGCGATCCACGAAGTCGAGCAGTGTCGGACGCTGATCGATGATCGTGACCTTGATGTCGAGCGCAGTGAGCATCGACGCGTACTCGAGACCGATGACGCCCGCGCCGACGACGATCAGCTCACGCGGCAGGTCGTGCACGTCGGGTAGTTGGTCGGCGTCGAAGATGAACTGACCGTCGAGCGGAACCTCAGGTGTGCATGCGGAGCGGGTTCCGCACGCAATGAGCACGTGGGCCGCCGTTGCGCGAATCGGCTGCGACGACTCCGCCTCGACCTCGACCGTGTGCGAGTCGACGAATCGTCCGGTCCCGACGAGCGACGTGATGCCGTTGCGCCGCAGCTGATTCCGTACGACCTCGACTTCGCGCTCCACCACATGTTGCACGCGGTGGGCGAGATCGCGAGCCGAGATCCGGTCGCTGACGACGTAGTCTTTGCCGTAGAACGTGCGCTGGCGAAAGCCGGAGAGATAGAGAATCGCCTCGCGCAGCGTCTTGCTCGGGATCGTGCCGGTATGAACGCACACGCCGCCCGTCATCTCGCGGCGATCGACGACGGCAACCCGTTTCCCAAGTTTCGCCGCGGCGATCGCGCCCTTCTGTCCTGCCGGGCCGCTCCCGATGACGACGAGATCGTATTGGTATTCCATGTGCGTGGCAGGCGTGATGCGGAAGTATGCTACGTTGGAGACACTTTACGCATCACGCGCTACGCGGCACGCCGCCTACTACTCTGCCGTCCCTCCTCCCCCCGATGCCGCCTGCTTGCGACGCTGCCACCACGCTTGCGGCGAGACAGCAGGTGCCGAGCGCCGCTCGAGAAGCGCGGCGTGCCACGCCACGATCCGTTTCGCCACGGCGTCCCTCGACTCACTGGCGACGACCTCGAAGGGGGCGTACCGCTGCGCGTCACCGGACACCCTGAACCACCACCACATCTCCTTCTTGCCGCCGGCCCGGGCCTCGGCACTGCACATGTACGTTCGGCCGCCGTGCTCGAACTCGAAAGCTTCAATCGTGCGTCGCATGATCCTCCGTGGTTCCGCAAACAGTGCGGCGCCACGCACTTCGTGGCATTGCCGCATGGGTCGGATGACTCCGATTCGCGCTGGCGCCAAGTTCGAGACGCAGTGACGTCACCGCTCGCGCTCCCGGTTGGGAGAGCGACCTTCACGGGCTCCGGCTGGGTTGATTGACCTTTCGCCGTTGGATGCTTTATCGAAAAACATCGGCGCACAACCAAGTGCGCCATGGCCTCGCGCGTCCTCGTGCCGCGACGAAAGATCGAGGGGTGATGGAGCGAGTCCAGCTCGCTCAACCTTGCTCAATATAGCACGCGGGGAGCAGTGGCGCCTGGCGGGCTGGGGACGGACGGCCAACCAGGGCAGCCACGAACTAAGTGTCGGCGCGTCCGCTCATCTACCTCAGGGCTTCGGCGCTCTCTACTCGGACGCCCAGCAGTCGCGAGTGCAACCGTTCGCGGTAAGTCCTCGACAGGCGGAGCTTTGCGCCCCCCTTGAGCAGGACGATGCTGTCTCCACCGAACCAGGGTTGGACCTCGAGCACGCGGTCGATGTTCACGATGTACCGCCGGTGAATTCGGAGGAACTGCTTCGGATCGAGCTGGTTCTCGATGCTCGTCGCGGTTGCGCGAATGAGGTGATTGCTCGGACCCACATGTAGGCGCACGTAGTTGCCGTCGGTCTCCCACCAATCGATGTCGGAAGTCCGGACGATTCGGAGCACCCCGTCAACCTTGACCGCCACTCGATCGAGAAAGTTGCGGCCGCCGCCATTCGACCGCCCATCCTCGGAGAGATAGTCTCGCAAGAGGGCACGGAGCCGGCTGTCTTCGTCCGTGCGCACGCGCTCCTCGATTCGCTCCTTCGCGCGGGCAAAGGCCTCGCGGAACCGAGCCGTGTCGTACGGCTTGAGCAGATAGTCGACGGCGTGGACATCGAACGCGCGGACCGCGTACTGATCAAACGCAGTCACAAACACGATGGCAGGGAGCGGAATACCATTGAGCGCCTGCAGGACGCCGAAGCCGTCGAGATCCGGCATTTGAACGTCGAGAAAAACCATCTGCGGCTCGAGGTCCGCAATGCGCGCGGCGGCGTCGCGTCCTCCGGCGCATTCGGCGACAACCTGCGCCTCGCCGGTCTCTTCGAGAAGTCGCACTAGGCGGCGACGCGCGATGTTTTCGTCGTCGACGACGATGACGGTAATCATGAGCGGGTGAGGGAAGAGGGGGAGGGTGAGTAAGGAA
>DATEHJ010000482.1:0-4055 GCA_035279645.1 Gemmatimonadaceae bacterium | reverse complement strand
GTCGCGATCGCCGGCGTCATCACGACATGGAACGCCAACCTCGGCCCGCGATGGTACGCGATCGCGCTCGCCGTTTTCGCGCTGCCACAATCGTGGCTCGGCGTCAAGCTGTTCGAGGCGAGGGTGAGAAGCCGTCAGCCGCAGCAGGCCTGATCAGTCCGTGATGATGAGCGCGACGCTACCCCCCGCTCGAATGATCCGGCGCGCGAGATGGATGGCGTCGCTCGCCGTCATGCGAATGCAGCCGTGCGACGCGGCTTCACCGATCGAATCCGGATCGTTGGTGCCGTGAATGAAGTAATCCGGCGCCTGGAAATAGATCTTCAGTCCCTGCATCGGATTCGCCGGGGCGCCCGGCGGCTGGTACGTCTCGTCCCGCGCCCAATCGACATCCGGCGGCCGCCAGCTTGGGTTCCAGACGATGTCTCCCGTCCTGAACCGTCCCGTCGGCGTCGGATGCCTCGGCTGGCCGACGGCAATCGAATAGGTCCTCACGACCTCACCATTTTCGACGACGCTGAGCTCGCGCGCCGAGAGGCTCACCTCGAGTCGAACCGGTGGCGGATCCGTGACGCGGTCCCGGAGAGACCACCACACCAGCGCGGGGACGATCGGGAGGACGGTCAGGAGCGCCACGTACCGCAACCGACGTCTCCAGCCCATTTCCCCATCCTCCCCGATTGTTCAGGGGAGCAACGGGGCAACTCACAGTCCCGCTAGCGGAGCTGGTCAGTTGGCCTTCAGTCCAACATCGCCTTAAACTATTTGGACCTGTTGGCCGTCTAAAGGAACATCAATGACTCCCGACCGCGACCCCGGCCAGCGTTCCGAGGTGCTCCAAGGCACCCTCGAGATGCTGGCCCTCAAGCTCCTCACCGCCGAGCCGATGCACGGATGGGGACTTTCCGTCAGGCTCCGCGAGATTTCGCGCGACGTCTTCGACGTCAACCAGGGATCCCTGTACCCGGCGCTCCAACGGATGCTGCGCCGCGGGTGGATTCGCGCCGAGTGGCGCGCGAGCGAGAACAACCGCCGGGCACGTTACTACGCCATCACCCGCGAAGGCGAGAAGCAGCTCGAGGCCGAAATCGGGGAATGGGAGCGCTCGTCTGGCGCCGTCAACCGTGTGCTCCGCTTCGCCTTCCAAGGAGGCTGAAATGGCCTGGTATCACGAAATCCTCTCGTCGTTGGGCGCGCTCGTTGGCCGCGGCCGTCAGGAGCGGGAGATGAACGAGGAGGTCCGCTTCCATATCGAGATGGAGACGCGGCGCAACGTCGAGGCGGGGCTGTCCGAGGCCGAGGCAAGGCGCCGGGCCATGCGCGACTTCGGCGGGGTCGAGCGCCACAAGGAGGGCGTGCGCGACGAGCGCGGAGGCAGTTGGCTCTACGACGGCTGGAACGACGTCCGCTTCGCCGCGCGCTCGCTGCGGCGGCGTGCCGGCTTCACCGCGATCGCGACGCTGACGCTCGCGTTAGGCATCGGTGCGACCACGACGCTTTTCGGCGTCGTGAAGCAAGTCTTGTTGACGCCTTTGCCCTACGCGCATCCGGAGCGTCTCGCCGTCGTCTGGAGCGCGTGGAAGGGCTTCGATCAGACCTGGCTCTCCTACGACGAATGGGAGGGATGGAAAGCGCGCGTCCCGGCCTTCGCCGACATCGGCATCTATTACGACGGCTCGGTCACTTTCGACGGCGACAACCCGGAGCGCATCCGTACCGCGACCGTGCAGGCGAGCGTGTTTCCGATACTGGGAGTGAAGCCGATTGCCGGCCGAAACTTCAGCGCCGAGGAAGACCGGCCGAACGGCCCGAGCGTCGTGATCATCAGTTATAGCTTGTGGCAGCGCCGGTTCAGCGGCGACCCGTCGATCATCGGGAAGCAAGTGCAGATCTCGGGACAAGGGACGACGGTCGTGGGGGTCATGCCGAACGGTTTCGAGCTCCCCATCGATTATCAGGCCGGGCCGAGTGACGCGTATTTCCCGCTCGCGACCGACGCCGCGGCGCAGGGTGCCGTACCCGGCCCCGAGTTCCCGAAGGGGGGCTCGAATCACGGCTTCTACGCGGTTGCGCGCCTCGCGCCCGGCGCGACGACGGCGATGGCGAATACCCAGCTCCGTTCCATCGTTGCCGAGTTGGAGAAGTTTGGCTACATGGCCAACGTAGGCTTCCACGCGTACTCCGTCCCCCTGGAAGAGCAGATCACGGGTCGCGTGCGGCCGGTGCTGCTCGTCGTCTTCGGCGCGGTTGGCTTCGTGATGCTCATCGCCTGCGCGAACGTCGCCGGTCTCCTGCTCGTGCGCGGCGAGTCGCGCCGGCGCGAGCTGGCGGTGCGCGTCGCGCTCGGGGCAGGCTCGCGCCGCCTAACGCGTCTGTTGCTGGCCGAGAGCGCCGTGCTGGCCGCGCTCGGTGCGTCGTTAGGTATCGGGCTTGCCACCCTCGGCGTGCGCCTGGTACGGGCCAGCGCGCCCGCCGGCTTGCCGCGCGTCGCCGACACGACGCTCGATTGGGGGGTACTCGCCTTCGCGCTCGCGACCGCGGTCGTTGCCGCGCTGCTGGCCGGGATTCTGCCAGCGCTCCAGGCGACGCACGTCGCGCCGGCGGGTGAGCTCAAGGAGGGAGGACGCGGCGCGACGATGAGTCGTGCGCGCCTCCGGTGGCGCCAGTCGCTGGTGGCGACAGAGGTCGCGCTCGCCGTGGTGTTGGTCGTCGCCGCGGGTCTCATGATCCGGAGCGTGCAGAATCTCCTCGCCATCGACGCCGGCTTCCGGCCGGATGGTGTGCTGACGATGCGCCTCTCGACGCCGGCGACCTGGTATCCGGATTCGGTTCGCGTCGCCGCGTTCTGGGACGAGCTGCAGCGTCGCGTCGCCGCCGTGCCGGGCGTCAAGCACGTGGGCGCCGTTAGGCTCCTGCCGCTCGCGACGGAGATGGGTGACTGGGGGCTTCAGATCGAGGGTTACACTCCGCCGCCGAACCAGGGAACGCCCGGCGACTGGCAGATCGTGACGCCGGGCTACTTCGAGGCGATGGGGCTGACGCTACGCGAAGGCCGCGTGTTCGACCAGCGCGACGGCATGAGCAGTCCGCTGGCGTTGATCGTCAACCACACGTTCACCGAGCGGTACCTGGCGGGACGGCACGCGTTAGGCACGCGCGTCCAGATCGGCGGCAGCGACAGCTTGCACAAGTACACGATCGTCGGCGTCGTGAACGACGTGCATCACAATAAGCTCGTGGGTCAGGTGAAGCCCGAGTTCTACGCCACCCTGGCGCAATTCGCGTTCACACCGGGGAGCACGCGGCGGAGCATGAGCTTGGTCGTCCGCACGGATGGCGACCCGGCGACGCTCGTTGCGCCAGTGCGCGCCGTCGTCAAGCAGCTCGACGGCCGGCTGCCGATCTCCGAGGTGCGCACGATGCGCGACATCGTCAACTCGGCGATCGGCGGGCCGCGCTTCGCGATGGAGGCTTTGGGACTCTTCGGCGCATTGGCACTGCTACTGTCGGCCATCGGGATCTTTGGCATCGTCTCGCAGGTCGTCGCGTCGCGATCACATGAATTCGGCATTCGTGCCGCGTTAGGCGCGACGCCGCGCGAGCTGATTGGCCTGAGCTTGCGCACCGGCGTGCGGCAGGCGCTGGTGGGACTCGCGGCCGGGATCGTGATCGCGCTCCTGTTCACTCGGGCGATGACGTCGATGTTGCAGGGTGTGACGCCGACGGACCCTTGGACGTTTGCGGCAGTGGTGGTGGTGACTGGTCTCGTGGCGGTGGCGGCGAGCGTCGGCCCGGCGCGGCGCGCGGGGCGTACGGATCCGGCGAGGGTGTTAGGCAGTTCGTAACGCGTTCTTCATACGGTCGTACTGAGGGCTGACGGTCGAGATCTTGACGGGTTCCGGTCAGACTGAGACTCGTGATGGGAGACGTGAGATCCTGCCTTTTCCATGCACTGGATGGGCATCTCACCCAGGCTCGGCGAGTCCAGCATCGAGACGCGGAGGCTCGTGCTGCCGGACGTGAGACCGTGGCCTTGGTCTCACGTCGCGCGCCTC
>DATEHJ010000481.1:0-4357 GCA_035279645.1 Gemmatimonadaceae bacterium | reverse complement strand
GGATTTCGCAACGAGGTACATCGCCGGGCGGGACGACTATCCGTGGGATCGCGCGCTCGCACTCGCCGGCATGCACGCGACCCGACCGAACATGCCGCGGTTAGGCGTCTACACGATCGCGGACTCGGGCGGCGTACTGGTAACGCGCGTCGAAGAAGGTAGCTCGGCGGCGGCAGCGGGTGTGAGGGAGGGGGACTACCTACTTTCCGTTGGCGACATCCCCGTGTCCGACGAGCAATTCGGCGATCACTTCCGCGCCAAGTTCAGTACGGCGACGGAGGGATCTCCGCTGGCCGTAAAGGTTCGTCGCGCGGGCACGACGACGGCCCTCACGGGCAAGCTGCGATTCGCACCCGGAGATGTCGTGCTCGGCGCGGATCCGAAGGCGTCCGCCAAAGCGGTGAGAGTCCGCAACGGCATCCTGCACAAGGGCTGAGATCGTCCTTGGTCAGCTTCACCCGCGGTCCAGCTCCTTGGCGTAGCCGGCCAACCCTGCTCCATCGGGCAGCGTCGACTTCACGAGCTTCATCACCGTGTTGAGTGCCTCATCATCATCGATCGGGATGGTGATGCCATTCACCCGATGTTGGAGGTTGGCGAGAGAGATTCGTGTCGGCGATGCGACGAGCAGCAGATAGCCGATCGGACTCGCACCCGGCCCCGGGTCGCGCAGCCCGCCGATGGTTCGCGATGAGGACGACCGGGCCGTGTCGCGACCAGCCATCGTAGTCGAGTCTCTCTTGCCCGTATCGGGGAAAGAAGGAAAGGAGGGATTCGGATTTGGCGGCGCGTTGCCTCGCCCCTGCGCTTGACGGCGCATCGCGTAGTACATGCTGTCGCGATTGAAGGCCGACTCCCTGAAACGCACCGGAATCGTGTGCTGCCCCGCCTCGACGCGCGTGTCGGCCGACGTATCGCTGGGATACACGATGACGGCGCCGCGGCCTGGAACGACGAACAGCGCCGCGACATAGGCCGGGTGATCCAGGTTAACCGTCATCTCCGACGGCGTCTTCTGATTCTGGGGTGTCGTGAAGAGCGGCTGAAGATACGGGTAATCGCCGAGCTTGTGAGTCTCGGGGCCGCTTGCGCATGCCGTCGTGGCAACGACCGTTGCGAGCAGGATTCGACGAAGCAAGAGCATGCGTGTCGTGAGGAAGAGATCGGATAGTTTTGGCGCTGGAACGAGCGCCGTCATCGAAAGGCACTGCGAGAATCTTACCATTTCTTGCCCCGGGATGGTGAACCGAGGGACGAACAGAGTGCTTGCGTCGCGCTCGTCGGCCGAAGATACTCGCACACCCTGCTCCTCACCCCAGCCCGACCTCGAATGCGTGCTCATTTTTCCTGCGTAACGCGATCGTATGGAATGACACTCGTGTGCGCCATGTCCCTTATGGCCAAAGGTGTCACGGCGCGAGCGCAGGCGACCCCCCAGCCGATCGCAACATCGATCGCCACCCGGACGGCCGGATACGAGAAATCCGACGGGTTTATTCCCATCTACATAGATCCGCGCCAGGGGAAGTTGTTCCTCGAGATCCCGCGCGACTCCACGCGAGCGCTGATGGTAGTGACGCAGGCGACGGGACTGGGCTCGAATCCGATCGGAATCGACCGCGGCTCGGATGGGGAGACGTACGTGGCGCGGTTCGACCGGGATGGCGAGCGGGTGCTCGTCGTTTTGGAGAATTGGAGCTATCGGAGCTCGGCGCTGGCGAACAGCGCGCACCAGCGCAGCGTCCAGGAGGCGTTCTCGCCGAGCACGGTTGCGGCGCTGCCCATCGCGGCGGCCGAGGGAGGGCGCGTGCTCGTCGACGCGACGGACCTGGTTATGCACGACTGGACGCGCGTCGCGGAAACGTTGTCGGCGAGCCGACAGGGAACCTACGCGGTGGCGCGCGATCGTTCGTCGATCTTTCGGCCGTACACGAAAGCGTTCCCCGAGAATACCGAGGTCGATGTCGCGCTGACGTTCGTGACGAACGGCTCGCCAGGCCCGATCGTGGCGCGCGTCGCGCCCGACGGGCATGCGGTGACGTTGCGTCAGCACCTCGCGCTGGTATCATTGCCTAACGACGAATATCTCTCACGGGGTTGGGACCCGCGCGTCGGCTTCTTCGGCATCACGTTCAACGACTACGGCCAGCCGATTCAGCGTCCACTGCAAGTGCGTTGGATCGCAAGGCATCGCCTCGAGCGGGCGAATCCGGCGGATCCCAACTCTGCGATCAAGAACCCGATCGTCTACTATGTCGATCGCGGGATTCCCGAGCCTTTGAGATCGGCGACGTTGCAAGGGGTGAGCTGGTGGACCGAAGCGTTCGATCGGGCCGGTTTGCGCGGCGGCTTCAAAGCGGAGCTGCTGCCAGAAGGGGCCGATCCGATGGATGCGCGGTACAACGTCGTCCAGTGGGAGAATCGGAACGAACGGGGGTGGTCCGTCGGCGGCGCCGTCACCGATCCGAGGACGGGCGAGATCCTCAAGGGGATGGCGCGGCTGGACTCACACCGCGCGCGTACGGACTACAACCTGTACGCCGGCTTGATGGGCGCGGAGGCCGCGGCAGCGGATACGCACTTCGTGCTCGCGCGCGTCCGGCAAGTGAGCGCGCACGAGGTGGGGCACACGTTAGGCCTCGAGCACAATTACATCGCGTCGACATACGAGCGTGCGTCGGTGATGGATTATCCGCCGCCGCGCGTGTCACTCACCGCCGATGGTCGCATCGACCTCTCGCAGGCGTACGGCGTCGGCCCCGGCGCGTACGATATATGGGCGATTCACTGGGGCTACGGGATCTTTCCGCGCGGGAGCGAGGAGGACTCGCTTCGCGCGATCGTCGCCGACGGGCTCAAACGCGGCTACCTCTTCCTCTCCGACGCCGATGCGCGACCGGAGTACGGCTCGGATCCGCGCGTGAGTCTGTGGGACGACCGCGAGACGGCGATGAGCTTTCTCGAAAATCAGATGGCGGTGCGCCGGGTGGCGTTGGACCGTTTCGGCGAGCGGAGCATTCGGCCGGGCGATCCGATCACGCTGTTGCAAGAGCGCTTCGCGCCCGTGTACTTCATGCATCGCTTCGCGCTGAACGGCCTAACGAAGGCGATTGGTGGAATGGAGTACGCGAATGCGGTGCGGGGTGACCGGCAGCAGGCGACGCGCCCGGTTGCCGTCGCGCGCCAGCGGGCGGCGCTCGGGCTGCTCCTTGCGGCGCTGAAGCCGGCCGAGCTGGCGATACCGGACACGGTGCTGACGCTCCTCGCGCCGGGCGCGACGAACATCACGCCGCCGGTCGAATTGTTCGGCAGTCGCACTCGGCCGGCGTTCGACGAGCTGGGCGCGGCGCGCACGCTGGCGCAGATGATCGTGGACGGCCTGCTGCAGCGTGATCGTGCGGCTCGGCTCGTGGAGTTTTCCGCGCACGGGTCGGGCATCACGTTAGGCAACGTGATCGATGCGATGGTCGGCGCGACCTGGCGGGCGCCCGCCGCGGCAACGGCCAAACTGGCCGCGCTCGAGCGCGTGGCGCAGCGCGCCCTCGCGGATCGACTGCTCCTGCTCGCCGCCGACTCGGAGGCGGGGCCCGAGGTGCGGGCGATCGCCGAACTCAAGCTGGTGGAGTTGCGGCCGCTCGCTGCTGCCTGGGCGAAGGGAGGGACGCGAACCGAGGACGACCGGGCGCATTGGTTGGCGATCGCGACCGATTTCGGCCAATGGATCGACAAGCGGCAGTTGCCGAGTATGACGCGGGCGCTCGTCGCGCCGCCAGGGGACCCGTTCTAGTGCTGATGACAAAGTAGTTTTCTCGTACGACAGTTTGGCTCTCGCGGAGAGGACTGGGATGCGCATCGCCAAGTTGGGGGTGGTCGGGGCCGGCACAATGGGGAGCGGGATCGCGGCGTTGGCGGCGTCGGCGGGGCTGCCGGTGGTGCTGCTGGACGTGCCGGGACCGGAGGCGGACAAGAATTCGGTCGTTAGGCAGGGACTCGAGCGAGCGAAAAAGGCACGCCCGGCGGCATTCATGGATCCGAACCGAGCGTCGCTCATACGTATTGGCAACACCGCGGACGACCTATCGCTGCTCAGCGAATGCGATCTGATCATCGAAGCCATTATAGAACAGGTCACGCCGAAGCGTGACCTCTATGCGCGGCTCGAGCCGATGCTTCGCGGTGACGTCATTGTCGCGACGAACACTTCAGGGATTCCCATGAGCGTGTTGACCGAGGGCCGGTCGCCGACGTTCCGCGCGAGTTTCCTCGGCATGCATTTCTTCAACCCGCCGCGCTATCTGCATCTCCTCGAGATTATCCCGACGCCCGATACGCGTCGTGAGGCGATCGACGCCGCTCG
>DATEHJ010000480.1:0-2826 GCA_035279645.1 Gemmatimonadaceae bacterium | reverse complement strand
CTGCTCGCGTACCGACTGGAGGGCATAGCTGAGATTCCAGGTGAAGCCGGGGAGGAAGCTGAGCGGCTGAAGCGTGAAGATGAGCTGGCGACTCTCCGATGTCAGGTTGGACGTCAGCTCGGTGACGCTCCCGAACTGCGGGACGAGCCGCGAATCCCGGTTCGTTACCGCCCCCGTCGCCTGAACTATGCTCGACGTCGCCGCGTACACGGGGCGCGAGTCCTCGCCGCTCAGGAAGAATTGCGGCTGGCCGTTGAAGTTGAGATCCAGCAGCGACTGCTGATGCAGGTTGCGCGAGTAGATCCCTTCGACCCCGACGACAGTCCATTTGGTGAGGAAGGGGCCGGAGATCGCGAAATTCCCGCGCCAGCTCCGCTGCGCCGCGAAATCAGGGGCGATGACGAAGACGTTGGGTTGAGTACTTGCGAATGGAGACGCACCGCCGACGCATTGCGTCGGAATCGTCGATGGATCGGCCTCCATCGCGCTCCAGTTGGGCACCGGCACCGCCGAGCCGACGCATTGGATCTGCGTCACGGCGTCGGCGAGGCCCGTCGCGCGCATTGCCGGCGCGACGATCGTCGGCATCGTGCTGTTGCGGAATTCGCCGACACCCCCGCGCAGGAACACGAGCGGTGCGCCGGTGAGTCCCTTCGTGCCGCGGTTGCCCAGCCCGAGCGAGAAGCCGAGGCGCGGACTCAGATGCACCTCGCGCGGCGTGTGGTCGGTGCGAATGCCGAATGCGTTGTCGATGTCCGGGTTGTACTCCGGTGCGTCGGTGAAGCTCACCCCTTCGGCGCGCACGCCGTACACGAGCGACGACCGATCCGTCGGACGCCAGTTGTCGCCGATCGCGAAGGCGCTGTTCACCGCGCTCCCCGACACGGCGTGCGAGATGAACGTGCGCGTGAAGCTCGCCGGCTGGTTGGCGGTCACGTCGCCGATCGAATTGTAGAAGTACGAACCGAGTCGATTCGCGTACTGATCCTGCGAGAAGGCGTCGTCGCGCACGTTGGCGGTGATGCGCGTACGGTGTCGTCCGTCCTCCGAGAGCCACGAGACCTGCTCGAACAGCTCGGCGCCGGAGTTCCGCGCGTCACGCGGGAGCACCGGGTTGCCGCCGAACGAGAGCGAGGTGATGCCGTCGCTCGAGTCGGGGAACTGCGACACGACGAGCACGCGCGCATCCGGGAGCTGCAAATACGGCTCGCTCTTCGTGTCGTTGACGTGCCAACCGAGCCGCAGGTCGTTGAGAATATTCTTATGGAGATACGCCGAAAGCGTCGCGGTGGCGTCGCCGCCGGTCGCCAGCTCCTTCCCTCCGTGCCCGGGAAGCGCGGTGGCGCCGAGGAAGAGCGCCGACGACGATGTCCGCCGCGCCGACACGACGACATTGCCAACGACCGTCTGCGACGGGATCCAGTCGATACGCGCGAGCAGGGAGCCGTTGTCGCGGATCTTGTTGTTCAGCGCGGCGGCGACGGGAATGTTGTTCCCCGTCAGCGCCGTCATCAGACGTTGCACGGAATCCGGAGCAACACCGACTCGTTGCAGCGACAGCGCGTCGTTCGAGAGCAGCGATTGAACGTCGCTGTCGCGGTGGCCGACCTGGAACGCGGCGTTGTAAAACAGCTTGTCGTAGACAATCGGGCCGAGGAAGCTCCCGCTGAATTGGCCGTTGCTGTACTGGCTGCCTAACTGTCGCCCCACCTGATCGGTGAACTGCAGCGGCTGCGCGTCGATCGTTAGGTGCGCGTTGCGCTGATGGAAGTTGCCGCCGGAAAAGGCGGCGATCGCCAGCTGCCCGCCGCTGAAGCCGCCACGCGAGACGTCGAACGAGGTCGACGTGACACGCGTGAACGCGATCGCGTCGCGGGGGATGTCGCCGCCGCTGAACTGCATGCCGTTGAGCGTGACGCTGTTCTGATCTCCGGAGAGACCGAGTACGGAAAAGCCCGGAGGTCCGCCGTTGGCGTCAGGGATCAGCGACACACCCGGCACCGAGGCTGCCATCGCGGCGAGATTCCCCTGGTCGGCGAGGGCGACCGAACCCGCCACGTTGCCCGTTGGGCGCTCGGACGCGGACTGCTCCTGCGGAATGCCGATATTGTCGCGGGGCGGCGGCCGGCGACGCGTCTCGCTCACCCGCACCGCGTCGAGCTGCACCGCCGCGCGCTTGAGCACGACGTCGACGACGATCGGCTGTCCGTCGCCCGCGCGCTTCGCGGTGACCTTTTGCGGTGCCAATCCCAGCGCGGTGATCGTGACCGTGTAGGTCGGCGCCGTCCCGTTCATGGTGAGCGACCACTCGCCAAGGGAATCGGTCCTGACGTATTTGGCGCCGGGTTGGACATTGACGGTCGCGTTCTTGATCCCCAATGAATCGGGCCCGCGTACACGACCGCGGAGGACGTCCTGCGCTTGGAGAAGCTGCGGGAGGAGGCCGAGCGCGAGCAGGGCGAGCATGCGCGAACGCATAGGAGCCTGGGCGGTAGCGGAATGTCCGGTTAGACACAGGTGCGCGGCAATAGGTGCCTACGCGCCGACGCATCAAACGGTGTCGCTACCGGTGCCTGTCATCGCGAGGAGCGCAGCGACGACACTGGGTTCTTCAGGAATTTCCGGGAGTTGTCCGGTCGACGAGCCGCGTGGACAGCCTAGGAATTTTGGACGCGAATATGAGGCGAATCCAATCGCGCGGCGGAGTGGACGAAGCGAGAAAACCTTGGATTCCCCTCGGCCCGCGCATGCACAGCTGAGGTGCGCGCGATTGGATTCGCCCAGATTAGCGCGATTAGCGTCCCTAAACTCTGGACTCTCCATGCG
>DATEHJ010000479.1:0-2410 GCA_035279645.1 Gemmatimonadaceae bacterium | reverse complement strand
ACTCGGAACGAAGGACATCTGGTCTTCCTCTAGTACCTGTCTCAGGTCGTGCACTAATTCGGGATCGCGAGAGGTGGCGCAAACCAGCTTGAGGCGGCGGCGCGCATTGGGCTCGAGGCTCATCGTCCGAGCTCCGGCGTGGAGCTGGTCGGCGCCGCCGGGGTACCGGTCGTACTTGCGGCACCCGGCGTACTTATTCGCAACTTGTTACTGATTCGAGAGATGCCCGTCAGGCGTGTGTGCGATGGTAGAGGTGATCCGCCATCGCGTTCCGACGCTTCAGCCACATGACTACTCCGCCCCTCAACGCGCTCGAGACGTTGGACCGACATTGGGCGGTCAAAGTCGTCACCCCCGCGGATCGCGCGGCCGCGATCCAGTATGGCATGGGCGTGCTGACTCGCCTCTGCGCCGGTGAAGCGCTGCCCGAAAACCAGACCCCGCCGGAGTTTGTCGTGCCCCTCGCCGGCGCCTACGTCATCGCGGCGAGCGAGTGGCTCGACTTCGAAGGAGCGGCGTCGCCGAGCGTGCTGTTGTCCGCCGAGCAGGAGACGCAGCGGTCGGCCCACATCGAAGCCGGCGCCGACCGGGCGTTCATCCTCACTGCCGCGCTCCCCGTCGAACCCAGCGAACGCGTTTCCGCCCTGTACCGCGCGCTGCTGCTCGCCGGCCTCGCGCTGCTCGGTCGAAAGCAGACCGAATTCCGCCACTGGCTGCGCGTCCACAACGAGCTCCTCTTTCCCGCCACCGAGAATCCGGCCCGCTGGGACCTGATTCTGTTGCGACGAGTCACCGAGTTGTGGCTTCAGCTCCTTCGAAGCGCGGGCCCATCCGGCCTCGAGCACGCCATGGAGATCGTCGCATCGATCCGCGAGGAGCGGCCCCTGCGCGAACCGGCGTTCCTCGCCTCCGTCGACGCGAGCGACGACACGCGCATGCGCTTCTTCTTGTTCACGCTCTTTCATCTCACCGAAGCCGCGACGGAGCTGCTGCTCTTCCGCCTGCACGGTGAACCGGAGCGCGTCGAGACTCGGCTCTACGCGCATTTCCGTCTCGCCCGCGACGCGGCCGGCGGCGATCCGCGGCTCGACGCCAGTTTCGATTGGTTGTACGAAGCGTCTCGCCACGTCGTCGCGCAGCGCACCGCGCAACTCGAGCTGCTCCCCGAAGGGACGAGCTGACGACGTCGGCGCGCGATCGCTCGATCGCGTCACGCGCGGCGCCCCCCGGCTCTCCGCCCGCTTCCAATCAGCATTCCACGGCCGTCGGGTGAGCGCGCCACGATCACCGTCACGCGCGCGCCCTGGCGCGCTGCGTCGTGCTGCATGCCATCGCGCGTGTGCTTCAGCGCGCTGAGTTGGGCCGCGTCTGCATCGGGCGCGTTGCTGACCGCTTCATCGTCGGCGAGCGCAAACCACTCGACTTCGCCATCGCGATGCGTGCACCGCGCATAGTAAGCGTCGGTCTGTGGCGACCAGAACCCGTCCCACTGGTCGCTCTCGCTCGCTGACGGATCAGCGAGCAGCGCCGTGCGAGGCGCGGCTTCGAGGGATCCCGGCGGGGTTGTGCAGCTGACGAGATGCATTGATCGAAAAATCCGAAAAACGCGTGCGGCGCGAGGGAGAACGCGGCCGCGGTGGGAGCGGGACGGCAACCTAGAAAACCCTGATACAAAGCGCAATAGCAAAGTTTTCCATAAGTCGTTGTCATTGCTGTGGATACGCAATGTGGAGAAGTGTCGATAACGCGCTAACTGCGCACACGAACATGGGTAAGCACCACTCGGTTGCTGTGGATAAGAACTGTGGACAGATGTGCAGGAGCAGAGTTCGCGCGCCAAAAACTTCTCGCGCGTTCGCGTACTCGATTTGCGCGGCAATCGACTCTCAAACACGCCGATGAACGACGTCGTCGCGACCGCGTCTCGCGCACGGTTTGTCGACGAATCGACGCCGATTTCCGTCGTCGCGTAACCCA
This sequence comes from Gemmatimonadaceae bacterium, assembly GCA_035279645.1. GTDB lineage: Bacteria > Gemmatimonadota > Gemmatimonadetes > Gemmatimonadales > Gemmatimonadaceae > AG2. Next base: position 433 of record DATEHJ010000479.1, on the reverse strand, counting down.
CGACGCGCGCGCCGCGGCGTCGATTCCCTGTCGACAAATCCGTGCTTTCCACATCGCGATGTGGATACGCTGTTGATAGCACCGCAGTTGCATCGGCGACTGCATCATCGACGTTGCGCGTTGCGCGCGGAAGCAAATCATGCGACCTCTTTGGACTGGATCGTTGACGTTCGGCCTCGTGAACATCCCGGTGCGGCTGCACTCGGCGGTGCAAGGCAAGGAGCGCGTCAGCTTCCGCTTGTTGCACAAGACCGATCTCGCCCCGATCCGCTACGAGCGTGTCTGTCAGAAAGAGGGCGACGTCGTCGACTGGAAGGACATCGTCAAGGGCTACGAGTACACCAAGGGCAAATTCGTCGTGCTGACCGACGACGATTTCAAGGCAGCGTCGATCGAATCGTCGAAGACGATCGAGATCATGGATTTCGTGAAC
>DATEHJ010000478.1:0-15520 GCA_035279645.1 Gemmatimonadaceae bacterium | reverse complement strand
GGCCAGGTGCTATAGGGCTCCAGCTCCTTGATCTTTCCGTTGAGCGTGTCGGGCTGGAACGCGGCGCCACACTCGGCGTTGAGCGTGAGCGAGGCGAGGAAGGCCGACGTCGGCGTCGGGTCATCGATTGGCGTCAGCCTCGCGCCTAACGACTCGAGCACTTTGAGAACGTTGAGCGCTTCTTCACTTCGGAAGGGCGTACCATCCGGCCGCGTCCCTTCGAAGTGCGCTTTGACGTAGGCGATGCGCAGCTGCGCCGGCTTGAGGTTCGCGTTCCAGTTGAACGGGTAGCTCTTCACCGAGTAGTCGATGCCATCTGGACCCTGGATCGCATCGAACACGAGCGCGCAGTCCTCGGCGCTGCGACAGATCGGGCCGAGCTTGTCCATCGTCCACGACAGAGCCATCGCACCAGTGCGTGGTACGCGGCCGAACGTCGGACGAAAGCCGCTCAGACCGCAGGTTCGCGACGGCGAGGTGATCGATCCATTCGTCTCGGAACCAATCGAGAACGCCACGCATCCCGCCGCCGTCGCCGATGCTGGCCCGGCCGACGAGCCACTCGACCCTGTTTCGGCGTTCCAAGGGTTTCGCGTTCGCTCAGCGTACCAGCGATCACCCTGTGCGAGCGCGCCGAGGGTGAGTTTGGCGATCAGCACGGCACCGGCATCGTCCAAACGCCTAACGACCGTCGCGTCGTAATCGAAGGATTGGTCCTTGTACAATCCGGCGCCCCACGTCGTTGGATATCCCTTCACCGCGAGCAGGTCCTTCGCGCCCCACGGCAAGCCGTGCAGCGGACCCCGATACTTGCCGCGCGCGATCTCTTCGTCGGCGGCCTTCGCTTGCGCGTGGGCGCGGTCCTCGGTGAGGGTGATGACGCAGTGCAACTGGGGATCGTATCGCTTCAGCCGGGAGAGGTACATCTCCGTGAGCTCCGCCGACTTCACCTTCCGCGTGCGCACAAGCTCGGAGAGCGTCGTGACCGGCGCGTACGCCAGCTCCTCGAGGTTTCCTGGTCGTGTCATCACCGCGACCTTGCTTCGCGCCATCGGCGCCTTCGTCTTCGGCGCCAGCCTCTCGCCGGGCGGCACAGGCTCGAACACGATCGCCGGCAGCACGGACATGTCGAGTGGCTGCTGATGAAGCTGGTCGATGGCGTTTCGAGTTTGCTGAAGTCCGCGGACGATCGCTGTTCGTTCTTCGTCGGTGAAGCTGACATCGGCGATCGATTCGGCGGCGGCGATCGTTTCGTTCGTGATTGCTGGCCCTTGAGGCTGTTGCTGCGCCTGGGCCCACAGCACACCCGGGAAGAGGGTCGACCCGAGGCCGATCGAGCTGAAGTACGCCATGAAGGCGCGTCGATCGTAAGTCGTTGAATGCGTCATGGGTTGCGAGGTTCTTGGGGGAGGACCGATGACAACTTTGCGGCAAGCACTACGATACACGTCGGAGATTGCAAGTCTGTCAACTGCTAGGTGGCACATCGAATGGTCGGCTCTGCCGCAACCTCGTGACGCAGCGTAGGATGGCTCCGTCCTCCTCGCGTACCTCGCCACACTCTGAAACTGCCGGCTCAGACGGCACGTCATGACGGCACCTGTATGAGCGTCATCATCATCGAGGGTGTGCTGTTCGTCGCGTTACTGGCGACGGGAGCCGCCCTTCTCTATTTCGTGCTCGTCACGTTCACGCCGGTCGGCGTCAGGCTCCGCCAGGCGCAAAACCGGAGGCAAATCGATCGCGCGGCGGAGCAGAACTGCCCAATCCACGGGCCGCGCAAAGAAAAGGACCTGGTGCGCCTCACCAGCGGGGAATTGCTGTGCCCCGATTGTTACAAGGAGACTGTTCATGGCTAGCGGGACAAGGGTTGGTGATCGACTCGAAGCGATGGGTTTCAGCCGCACGCCGGGCGACGGCGCGTCGCGCTTCAAGCGGCTGTTGGGCATCGGTGCCGGGATCATCGTACTCCTGTTCTTGATTCCGAACATGGTCACGTACGTGAATCCCGGTTACGTCGGCATCGTGATCCATCGTGCCGGCGGCGGTGTCGATGCTAAGCCGCTCGGTCCGGGATTGCACCTGCGCAATCCCTTAACGACGGGAATCGAGGAGTATCCGATCTTCATGCAGACGCTCGTGCTGACGAAGACCGCGAATGAGGGATCTACGAACAACGACGAGATCAACGTCAACAGCAAAGAAGGACAGCCGATCTCGCTCGACGTTTCCATGTCCTTCGAGATCGACCAGGACAAGGCACCATATCTCTACACGTCATTTCGCCGCGATATCGCCTCGATTCAACACACGTACGTAAAGCAGACGATTCGTCAGGCGTTGCAGGAGGTTGTCGGCAATGAAGAGATTGCCGCGGTGATTGGGCCAAAGAAGGCAGAGGCTGTAGGCGAGGCACAAAAACGGATCGCGGCCGCGCTCGCACCGTATGGATTCATCGTCAAGCAATTCACGATTAATGAGCTTCGTGCGCCGGCTGCGGTGATCGAAGCCATCAATCAGAAGAATGTCATGCAACAGCAGGCGCTGACCTCACAGAACGAGCTGCAGAAGAACACGTTCCAGGCACAAGGTGATTCGATCAAAGCCGCTGGCCGCGCGAAGGCGATCTTGACGGAAGCTGAAGCGCAGGCACGCGCGAACGATCTATTGTCCAAGAGCATTACCGGGACACTCGTGCAGTACGAAATGGCAAAGCGTTGGAATGGTCAGATGCCGCAAGTCACTGGCTCAGCTATGCCGATGATTACGTTGCCAAAGCCGTAGTGTCCGTTCACTTGGGAGATGAGGCCTAGGGGTTAGCGAGATTTGAGGCGTAGCCCCTGGGCCTACACTCTAGACCTCAACCATCGTGTCCATCTACGAGTTTTCACTCGCTCTCGGTGCCGCCGGTCTTGGCATCATGGGATTGAGTGGCTTCGCACACACCATCGGAGGGCATCACGGAAGCCATGCCCCCGGAAGTTCTCAGACTGGCCACCACTCCGCCGGTACGATGCGGGGCGGCGGTGTGCGCGCCGCGCGCGCCGCGCGCCCTGGGACAGGACGGGCGGGCGGGACGCGTGCCCTGTGGGCGTTACTGTCGCCGCGCCCGATTTTTAGCATTCTCGTGGGCTTCGGCGCCGTTGGTCTCGTACTCCACCCGATGGTTCCCGGTGCGTTGCTTTTCCCGCTGGCAGCGGTCGGCGGTCTACTCTTCGAGTTCGGCGTGACCAGACCGCTGTGGAATTTTCTCTTCCGCTTCGAATCGGCGCCGGCGATGACGCTGGAGACCTGCATTGGCGACGAGGCCCGAGCCGCAACCAGTTTCGACGCGAAGGGGCACGGCCTGGTGGCACTCGAGCTGGATGGTCAGGTAATACAGTTGCTAGGCTCGCTGCATCCGGAAGATCGCGAGGCAGGCGTGCACGTGCGCGCCGGGGACATGGTGCGAATTGACGACGTCGATGCCGAGCGCAATCGCTGCACCGTCCGCCGCGCCTGAATCATCCCCTTAACATTGCTTGGCCGGTGAGCATTTTCCCGGCATCCTCTTTTTCGCTTCGGCGAAGGTAGCGTTATGGACCTCCACGCAATTCTCAGCAATCCAATCTTCATCATCGCCGGCGTCCTGCTTGGCGTGTTCGTTGTGATCCCCACGATCGTCGCGGCGTTTCTGCGCGATGTCGACGCAGGCACGATTCGTATCGTCAGTTGGATCACCGGTGGGAACTTGATCTATCGCGGCCCGGGCAAGTCGAAGGAGATACCGCTTCTGACCACCGGGACGACGATCTCGAGCAAAGTCATCAACGTCGACCTCGACATCACCGATCAGACGGCGGACGTCGACGACAGCGGGCACCCGCAGCCGATCAAGATTCGAGTGCTCGCGAGTGCGATCGTCTCCGTCGGCGACTCCGATGTCATGGTTCGCACTGCGGCCAATCGCTTCTTCGCGAAGCCCGAGTCGGATCAGATGAGCACTCTCACCGACCTGCTCTCGAGCTCGGGCCGGCGCGCGATCAACCTGCTCACGCACGATCAGCTCTTCTCGGCGAAGACGATCCCGACGAAGGCGCTGCCGGAAACGACGACCGTGAGCGCGCCGGTGACGGCACTCGCTTCTCCGAAATCGGCGGCGGCGCTCGCGCTCGCGGCGGCCGCGCAAGAAGACGAAGACGATCCGCTGGCGGTGATCATTCGCAAGGCGTGCTCGCGCGAGTTGACCGATCTCGGCTTGATTTTCAATTCACTCAACATCAAGGTTGTGCAATCCGAGGTTGCCGAAGCGCGGCGGCGCATGTCAGCCGCCGAGGCGCAAGCGAACGCCGACATCGTCTCGGCGCAACAGTCGCGTCGCGCGAAGGAGGCGCAGCTCGAAGCAGAGCGCGCGATCTCCGACAAGACTCGCGAGCTGGAGCAAACGAAGGCCTCCAATGCGGCGCTGGTGGCGCAGGCGGAGGCGAAGCGCCAGCAGGCACAAGGCGTTCAACGCGAGGCGGAGCTCGACGCCACGCAGATCGCACAAGCGAAAGCGGACGCTGAGCGCGTGCGCATCGAAGCAACCGCGGCCGCGGAATCGGAAGCCATTCGCATCCGCCGCATCGCCGAAGCACAAGCCGAGGCGATTCAGAAGGTGAACGACGCGATCAAGGCAGGCGGCGAGGCGTATTTCCGCTACCGGCAGATCGAGATGCTGCCGCAGATCGCGCCGGCGATCGCTGGCGCGCTGTCGGCGGCGAAGCTCGTCACGATATCGGGGGGCGGCGACGGAGGCGCGCCGCAGGTGGCGACGGCGAACATCGCCAGCGTTATTCAAACGGTGCTCGCGGCGCAACTCGTCACCAGAGGCGGGATCCTCGATGGGGCGACCGCGCCCCCGACGAACTCGAGCCCGCCAGTTTCCGCGCCTCCGCTACCGCCGGTTTCGCCAGCCCAACCGACACGTCGATGACGCTGGTGGCTGGCCGGCAAGCGGCGAGTGGTATGTTCTGAGCATGCCAATCGTGCCTTTCGACTCGCTGCCGGATGCCTCGCGCGTCTGGGTGTTCGGCAGCGACCGGGCCCTCACGGGCGATGACGCGCAGCGGCTACTGGCCGAGGTCGATCGGTTCCTCGGCCAGTGGAAGGCGCACGGCATCCCGCTCACCTGCGCGCGTGACTGGCGCGATGAGCATTTGCTGACGATCGGCGTCGACAGCACGGTGGAGGGAGCATCGGGCTGTTCGATCGACGGGCTTTTCCGCGTGCTGCAGGCGATCGAGCGCCCCCTCGAAACGCGGCTCGTCGGCGGCGGACGAATTTTCTATCGCGACGAGGACGGGCAAGTCCGATGCGTGACCCGCGATCGGCTGCCCGCGCTGGCGAGCGACGGCGACCTCACGAAGGACACTCCCGTCTTCGACACGGGCCTAACGAGTGCGGGCGAGTGGCGGTCGCGCTTCGAGGCGCCGGCCCGGTCGACCTGGGTCGGCGGACACTTAGCCGTCTGAACGACGAGCCGGCGCGGGCTCAGCGAGCCAGCGATCGAGATGCTCGCGCACGAAGGCGTCGTCGTTGAGATCGGTGTAGAGTCGGTGAACGCGGTCGATCTCGTCGGCCTGGCCGGCCGAAAGTTGCTCATCGGGATCGAGACACCACGTCCCCCGGAGTAGTCCCTGTCGACGCAACACGTCGTGAATTCCCGGAATGCAGCCCCGAAAGGCGTGCGCAACATCGAAGATCGCTCCATTCGCGTCCGTCAGCGCCGCCGCTTCGCCGAGCCAGGCACGGTCGAGTTGAGGGGCGCCTCGCGCCGCCTTCGCACGCTCGAGAAGCTCCACCGCCCTGCGCGTCCAGCACGCCCACTGGCCGAGCAACCCGCCGTCGATCCAGCGCACCGTTCGCTCACCGCGAATCATCACCGGAAAAGGGGTGAGCAAGTCCACGACGATGTTGTCGTCGTTCCCGGTGTAGAGCGCGACGTCGTCGCGACCGGCATCGGCGACGGCGCGCACGACGTCAAGGGTCTGATACCGATTGAAGGGCGCAATTTTGATCGCCCACAGGTTGGGCACTTCGGCGAACTCACGCCAGAACGCGTACGACAACACTCGGCCGCCCACCGCCGGCTGTAGATAGAAGCCGAACAGCGGGATCACTTCGGCTACTTCACGGCAGTGAAGGAGAAGCTCCCGTTCGCTCTCGCGCTGCCAGTCACCAAGGCTCAACAGGGCGACGTCATAACCTAACGCGGCGGCAACCTGCGCTTCGCTGAGCGCCTGCGCCGTGTGGCCGCACACGCCGGCTACCTTCACGAAGACACGATCAGCATTTCCTGATCGAGCCAGCGCCACCGCTGCCGTCTCGGCGGCGAGCTCCAGCACCGGTCGATACAATCCGAATTGAGAATCGCGAATTGCGAACTGCGTCGTGTGCACGCCAACGGCGATCCCGCCTGCGCCAGCGGCGACATAGTAACGCGTGAGCGCTCGCTGGCGCTCCTCGTCGAGCGTCCGACGAGCGGTGAGCGCCAGCGGGTGCGCGGGGATGACGACCCCGGAGCGAAGATGTTCGCGCGTGGATGGCATACGCTCGCCGCTAGAACGCGCCAGTTCGCTCCTCGAAGTGGGTTGGCTTGCCGAGCATCGATCCGTCCGATCGAATCCAGTCCGCGACCCACTCGATCATGCTTTCCACGCCGACTTCGGGCGCGGAAAAGGTCGCGCGCATCCGCTCGGTATTGCTGAGCAACGCGTCTGCTCGCTCCGCGCCGGTGAAGCTCACCGTCTTGCCGAATGCCTCGGCGAACGAGCGAGCGATGTCGCGCACAGCCAGCGTGTCGGAACCGGTCACGTTCAGTACAAATGGCGGTGCGGCCGCACGCGTCAGGGACTCAATCGCAACCCGGCTCGCGTCACCCTGCCAGATAACGTTGACGTGGCCCATCGCGACCGGCACGGGTTCGTCGCGCCAGACGCGAAGTCCGATGTCGGCGAGCACGCCATAGCGCAGATCGATGGCGTAGTTGAGGCGAATGATCGAGACGCACGTGCCATTCCGCGCGGAGTAGAACTCGAGAACGCGCTCGCGGCCGAGCGCTGAGCTGGCGTATTCACCGACGGGGCCGACGAGATCGCTCTCGCGAGCGCCGCCGCGAGAGACCGCGGTGAGCGGATACACGTTCCCGGTCGAGAAGGCGACGAAGCGAGAGCCGCGATAGCGCTCGGCGCAGATCGCCGGGACGACCGTGTTCATCGCCCACGTCATTGCTGGCGCTGCGGCCGTGCCGAATTTCTGTCCGGCCATGAATATCACGTTAGGCGCGTCGGGAAGCCGCGCGACCGCCTCGCGGTCCAGCAGATCGCAGACGATGGTCTCGATGCCCACGCTGTTGAGCGCGCGCGCGACCTCGTCGGAAGAGAATCGCGACACGGCGAAGACGCGGCGGCCGTCGCCCACCTGGGCGGCGGCGCGGGCCGCCATGCGGGCAACGGTCGGTCCCATCTTGCCGCCGGCGCCAAGGACGACGATGTCGCCGGGCGAATCGCGGAGCGCCTCGACGGTCTCGGCGCGCGGGGTCGATAGCAGTTCGTCGAGCTCGGTCTCGTTCACGGCAGCGTGCGTCGTAGTTCGTTAGGCAGCGGCGATCGCCGCCTGTTGAGCGAAGCGCTTGATGCGAAGCAACATCGCGGTCAGGCCAACCTCGCGACCCGCGAGACCGATGCCCTCCATCACACTTCGCACGAAGTCGTCCGGAATCGCCAGTACCGTTGTTGGCGGCTGATCGTTGATCGCCGAAAAGAGAATCGCCAAAAACGCCGCGATCGTCGGCGACTGACGAACGTCGAGCTCCGCGTAATAGTGCAGCTTCCCGTCGCGGAATTCGGGAAAGAGATCGACGCGCGTCTGGCACTCGGGCACGGTGAACGCGCCGCGGTCGACGTCGCGAAAGCGCTCGGGTAGAGCCTCGAGGCGCCGCGAATAGCTGACGAGTGCCTGCATTTTTTCCTCGCGACCGAGCGCGCGAAAATAGCGCAACACGCGTGCAACCGATGGCGGAAGGGCGTCCTCGTCGTTCGAGGTAGAGGTGTCGCTCATAACTAACGGATACAATCGCGCGATGTCGCGGCGGTCAAGCACAGCTCGCCAGCAAACGCTGAACCACTGACATCGGTGATTATTGTGTAAGCTGGGAATCGATCATCAACTGTCATTGGAGATCTCAAGTCATGCCAACGAGGACGGCGAGCGCAACATGGAAGGGTGGGCTCAAAGGCGGAGCGGGGTCGTTCAAGGGACAAACGGGGCTTGGTGGCTCGTACTCGTTCGGATCGCGCTTCGAGAATGCGAGCGGATCGAATCCCGAGGAATTGTTGGCCGCCGCCGAAGCGGCGTGCTATAGCATGGCGCTGAGCGCTGGCCTCGAGCGCGCCGGGTCGCCACCAACGAGCGTCGACACGACGGCGCGCTGCACCATCGAGAAGGTCGGTGACGGCTTCAAGCTGACCAAGATGCAGCTCGAGGTACGGGCCGTGGTTCCAAAAATCGACGCGGGCGAATTCCGAAAGATCGCCGAGGCGACAAAGGAGGGTTGTCCCATCTCGCAGGCGATCAAAGGAAATGTCCCGATCGAGCTCGATGCGAAGCTCACGTCGTGACGACCGCCGACGCGGCGGCAGTAGCCAGAGCGGCCTCCCTTCATTATCGGTTAACGAGCGGTCGCAGCCCCAAGCCCATCGAAACGTACCAACCGACGAGAGCCTTTCATGCCCACATCGTCCGACCGCAGCACGCAGGAGCGCTCCGTCACCTGGTATCGGTGGGAGGAGATGCCACGAGAGAAAGTGTCGGCGATGCTCGATCGGCGTCTGATCACCGGCGACCGCATAATGCTCGCTCACGTCTATCTCAAGAAGGGCTGTGTCGTGCCGAAGCACAGCCACGAGAATGAGCAGTTCACCTACATTCTCGAGGGCGCGCTGCGATTCTGGATCGGGGAGGGCGAGAAGGAAGAAGTCGTCGTGCGCGCGGGCGAGGTCCTCCATATTCCGTCGAACCTACCGCACAAGGCCGAGGCGCTCGAGGATACGCTGGACGTCGACGTGTTCTCGCCACCGCGCGAGGATTGGTTGAACAAGACGGACTCCTATCTCCGCCGCTGACCTCCACACGTTAGGCACCGGCCGGCATGGATCTCGGACTGCGCGGTAAAACCGCGCTCGTCACGGCGGCGAGTCGCGGATTGGGGCGTGCGATCGCCGAAGTGCTCGCGGCCGAAGGCGCGTCGCTGGTGATCTGCGCGCGCGGCGCGGACGCGCTCGCGGAGGCGCGGGACGCGATCGCCGATCGCAGCGGCGTAGACGTCGACATGGTAGCGGCAGACGTGGCGACGGAGGAAGGGATCACTCGCGTGTGGCAGCACGCATGCGATCGCTTCGGCCGGGTCGACGTGCTCGTCACAAACGCTGGAGGCCCACCGTCGGGACCCTTCGAGACGCACGAGTGGAAAACGTGGATGCACGCGGTAGAGCTCACGCTACGCAGTGCGGTCGAGCTCACCCGGCTCGTGCTCCCGGGGATGAAAGAGCGTCGGTGGGGACGCATTCTCAATGTCACGTCGATTGCCGTGAAGCAGCCGGTCGACGGTCTGATGCTGTCGAACAGCCTCCGCGCGGCGGTGACCGGGTTTGCACGGACGCTCGCGAATGAAGTCGCTCGCCACGGTATCACTGTGAACAACATGATGCCGGGCTACACGCGCACCGAACGTGTGGAGCAACTGAACGCGGCGACGGCGGCGCGCGAGGGAATCACTGTCGACGACGTGGCGCGTCGGATCGAAGCGCAGATTCCGATGCGTCGCCTTGGAGAGCCAGGAGAGTTCGCGGCGCTCGCCGCCTTCCTGGCCTCGGAACAGGCGTCCTACATCACCGGTCAGTCCATCGCCGTGGACGGCGGCTGGATTCGCTCGCTGCTCTGACTCGTGGTCGGTTGTCGGTGGTCGGTGATCGGCGGAAGACCGCCGTCGAGGACCACGGTACGAGTGGGGTAGGCGAACTCGATCTTTTCTGTCTTGAACCGGCGCAGGAGCTCCAAGTTTATCGTTTGCTGAATGTCGAGATAGCGCGCGTAGTCGGCATCCAGCACGTAGTACACGGTCTCGATGCGCAACGCGGAATCCGTGTACTGCGTGAAATGGCTGCGATCGAAGCGGACGGGCTGCTGCGTCGAGACGACTTCGCGAATCATCCCGGGAATGCGCGCGAGCGATTCGGGTTGCGTGTCGTACTTGACGTCGGTCGTGAAGACGACGCGGCGGTCGAGCTGTCGCTTGTAGTTGCGAATGCGGCTTTTGAGCAACTCGCTGTTCGAGATGATGATCTGCTCACCGCTCACGCTGCGCACACGCGTCGTCTTGAGACCGATCCGCTCGACGGTGCCCTGCATCTGATCGACGGCGATCGAGTCGCCGACATCGAATGGTTTGTCGAACACGATCGACAGCGCGGCGAAGAGATCGCCGAGCACGTTCTGAACGGCCAGCGCGATCGCGACACCGCCGATGCCAAGTCCGGTCACGAGGGTCGTGACGTTGACGCCGAACTTGTCGAGTGCGGTGATGAAGACGATCACCCAGAGAAGCAGCTTCGCCCCGATGCCGAGGGCTCGCATCGTCGTGACGCTCGCGACGTCGCCTCCGGTCGTGCGAATGCCGGCGCGCCGCTGGATCCAGAGATCCACCGCGCCCGCGCCCCAGAGTCCGCATTGTACGAGCAGGACGAGCGAAAACGCCGCGCCGAAGTAGCGGTCCGTTGTCGGCGGAAGAACGAGGAAACGGGAGCCGAAGACCAGCGCGGCGGCGGCGAGGAAGTACGGCCGCGTGCGCGCTACGAGCTCGACGAGTATGTCGTCGACTTCGGTCGTTGTGCGTTTGGCGAGCGCGCCCAGTCGTCCGACCAGCAGGACGCGGACGAGCAGCAGCGCCAGAAACGCCGCGAGGGCGACGGCGAGCGCGATCGCCCACTCGCGCATCGCGTTGCCGAGAAGGGTGCGATCCAGAAACTGATCGAAGGCCATGTCGGGAGGCGGAGCTGATGAGGGCGACGACGAACGCCGACTCACAAGCCTATCCCCGACACGTCGCGCGGTCTACACCCCTACTGCCGCAGCCCCACGGCGAACGCGCCACTTGGACATCGCATCGCACGCATCGCAGTTGCCACATTCCCAATCGTTCTCGACCTCCTCGCCGAAGTACTCGAGAATGAACCGCGTGCGACACTGTGCAGTCTGGCAGTACTGGACCATCGCGCGAAGCTTTGCGCGGTCTTGCATTCGTCTAGCTTCGTAGTCGGTGAGGTCGGCGCTGAGGTCGATCGACGTCAGCCGCTCCGTCGACAATCGCTCCCAACTGCCGCCGCGATACTCGCGTACGAGTCCGTGCCTCTTGAGCAGGACGAGGACGATGCGCGTCTTACGGCGAGGTACGCCCGACTTGTCGGCGAGATCGTCGACATGAATCTGCTCACGCAGCGGCGCTTGCTCGAGCGTGATGGCAACGCGCGCGGCCTCTTCGACGTCCGGATACTTCCCGCCGAGAAAGTATGATTGCACGCGGCTGTCTTCGACGCGATAGAGCACGGTGCAGACAGCAGGATCGCCATCGCGCCCAGCGCGTCCGGCTTCCTGATAGTATGACTCGACGCTCCCCGGAAAGTGATAGTGGATGACGAACCGGATGTCGCTCTTATCTATCCCGAGACCGAAGGCGTTTGTCGCGATCATGGCCTTGAACTCGTCGGCCATGAACCGGTCTTGCATGCTCTTCCGGTCGGCCGCGGCCATTTTCCCATGGTACAGGCCAACGGGGATGTCGCCGCGCAAGTCCTCGTACAGTCGTTCCGCTTCGCGCACCGTGGCGACGTACACGATGCCCACGCCGGGGCGATCGCGGAGCAGCGCCGCGATCGCCGCATCCTTCTCACGCTGGTTCACCGTGCGCTCAACTTCGAATCGGAGATTCGGTCGCGCGAATCCCGTGATCGTCACCACGGGTTCGTGCATGCCCAACTGGCGAGCGATGTCGTTGCGGACTTCTTGGGTCGCGGTGGCAGTGAGCGCCAGAATCGGCGGCCGCCCGAGTCGCTTCACGATCGAGCCGAGCATCAGGTAGTCGGGTCGGAAGTCGTGTCCCCACTGACTGACGCAGTGCGCTTCGTCGACCACGAACAGGCTGACGGATCGTGAAAGCAGTCGCTCGAAAAAATCGCGGTCCTTGAATCGCTCGGGCGTCAAGTAAAGGATCTCGCCTTCGCCGTCATGGACGCGTTGCTCGAGCTGTCGCGCCTCCGACTCCGACAAGTGCGAATGCATCGCCATTGCATCGACGCCGCAGGCGGTGAGCTTGTCTTGCTGGTCCTTCATCAAGGCGATGAGTGGACTGACGACGACCGTCAGGCCATCCATCATGAGGGCCGGCAACTGGTAGATGAGCGACTTGCCACTGCCGGTGGGCATGACGACGAGCGCATCGTGCTTCTCGAGCGCAGCTCTGATCGGTTCCCACTGGCCATTTTGGAAATCGCGGTGGCCGAAGCGCGCGACAAGTACCTCGCGAGCGCGTGCCCGAGACGGCTTGGACATGCAAACATGTTGGGCACAATTCGTTCCGTTCTGCTGGGGGCACAGCGTACTGAGCCAATCGCTGACGAGTCTCGCGCTCGTTAGGTTGACGAGAGCTCGTCACGGACTAACGCCAATGAACGCGGACAGATGAGTTCTCCTCCGCCGTGTTCGTCCGTGTTCAGGGTGTACAAGCGCGTAAGATGCCTAGGAACCAGATATCGGTGCTCGCAGTATTCTAGGGTTGAGAAAGCGAGCTCACGCGCGGGCGGAGGGACTGCATGTGGATCAGGCGGCCGGACGACATTAAATCGTCGGAGATCACCGACGAGAAACTCTACATGGACCGGCGGCGCTTTCTGATCGCCGCAGGGATCGCCGGCGGGGCGGGACTCCTGGCCTGCAAATCTGAATCGCGCGGCTCCGCTGAGGGCGACGTGGCAACGGAGCAGGAGCCGGAGGACAAGCTCAACACATACGAGCAGATCACGTCGTACAACAACTTCTATGAGTTCGGAACCGACAAGGAAGATCCGAAGGACAACTCGGCGGGCTTCCATCCGCAGCCATGGACGGTTCGTGTCGAGGGGTTATGCAAGAAGCCCGGCGACTATCACTTCGAAGACCTCATCAAGCCCTACAAGATCGTCGACCGCACGTATCGGCTTCGTTGCGTGGAAGCGTGGTCGATGGTGATACCCTGGCAGGGCATTCCACTCGGCGAAATGATCAAGCGGTTCGAGCCCGGGCCGTCGGCGAAATACGTCGCGTTCACGACGGTGCTACGTCCGAATGAGATGCCCGGGCAACGACGTCCGATCTTGCAATGGCCCTACGTCGAAGGGCTGCGGATGGACGAAGCAATGAACGATCTCACGCTGATGGCGACCGGGTTGTATGGAAAGCCGCTCCCGAACCAGGACGGCGCGCCGATTCGGCTTATCGTGCCCTGGAAGTACGGCTTCAAGGGCATCAAGTCGATTGTGCGGATCGCGTTCGTCGACAAGCAGCCGGAAACGACGTGGAATATCTCCGCGCCTGACGAGTACGGGTTTTATGCAAACGTGAATCCGGAAGTCGACCATCCGCGTTGGTCGCAGGCAACGGAGCGCCGGATCGGAGAATTTCGCCGTCGCCGCACGCTGATGTTCAACGGCTACGCAGCCCAAGTGGCGAGCATGTACGCCGGCCTGGATCTCAGAAAGAACTACTGAGCCCGCCGGTGAGTGTTCTGAGCCGCATCAAGCCGGCGGTGTTCGCGTTGTGTCTCGTGCCGGCAGGGATGCTCGCGTGGAATTTCTGGGGCGTCACGCATAACCGCCCGGAAGCGTTGGGTGCGGACCCAGTACGCGAGGCCGAGATCTTCACGGGACTCTGGACGCTCCGCTTTCTCGCGATCACGCTCGCGGTTACGCCGGTGCGCGAGCTGCTCGGCGTCGGCGCGCTCGTGAAGTATCGCCGGATGTTCGGCCTGTTCACGTTCTTTTATGCGTGCGTGCATCTCAGCATGTGGGTCGGCGTCGACTGGTTTTTCGACTGGCGCGCGATGGGCGGCGAAATCGTCAAGCACAAGTACATCCTCATCGGTATGACGACGTTCGTACTCCTAATTCCGCTGGCGCTGACCTCAACGAAAGCCTCGGTGCGTCGGCTCGGCGGTGCACGCTGGACGCGACTCCATCGACTCATTTACGTGTGTGCCATCACCGGCACCGTGCACTATCTCTGGGCGGTAAAGAAGGACACGCTATTCCCACTCGTCTACCTCTTCGTATTCGTGGTCTTACTGGGCTTTCGCCTATGGGAGCATTACGTCGGACCGCTGCGACTGCGAGCTCGGCGCTCGAAGCATTCGCCGCGGCAGCTCCGGGACTTGAGTCGCTCGTCGCTGGAGAGCTGAAGGCGCTTGGTATTGCGCCACGCGCGGAAGCCGGCGGTGTCGGCTTTCGCGGAACGATGGAGGCGGTCGCGCGGGCGAACCTCTGGTTGCGCACGGCGAGTCGAGTACTCGTTCGCGCCGCGGCGTTTCGCGCGCAAGCATTTCACGAGCTCGAGCGTCTAGCGCGTGCCATACCATGGGAACGGTATCTCACCGCCGGCGCGCCGGTGCGGTTTCGCGTGACGAGTCGGAAGTCGCGACTCTATCACACCGGCGCCATCGAGCAGCGATTCGCCGAAGCGATCGAACATCGCTTAGGGAAGGCAAGCGAAGTCGAATCATCGACGGAAGACGATGACACAAATTCGGCGTCGTCATCCGCGCAGCTTTTTGTGATTCGCGTCCTCAACGACGCGTTCACGGTGAGCGCCGATAGCTCGGGCGCGCTACTGCATCAGCGCGGGTATCGTCAGGCCGTCGCAAAGGCACCGCTGCGTGAGACGCTCGCCGCGGCGATGTTGATCGGCGCCGACTGGACCGGAGCGACACCGCTCCTCGATCCGTTCTGTGGCTCGGGCACGATTCCGATCGAGGCGGCGCTTCTGGCGCGACGCATCCCTCCCGGCAGCGCGCGGAATTTCGCGTTTCCAACGTGGCCCGAGGTCAAGCCATCGATTTGGGCCAAGGCTCGCGAGGATGCCGAGAGCGTTGCGCTTCCGAGATCCCCTGTGGAAATCAGAGGCTCGGACCGCGACCGCGGCGCGATCGAGGCATCGATCGCCAATGCGGAGCGCGCCGGAGTGGCGAGTGACATCGAGTTTTCGGTGCGCGCGGTTTCGGCGGTCGAGAACAGCACCGATACAATCGGACTCGTCGTTACGAATCCGCCGTACGGGGTGCGCGTTGGTGAAGTGGATAGGCTGCGCGATCTATATGCGCGACTAGGGCAGGTACTTCGCACGAAGTGTCCGGGTTGGGAGGTCGCGATGCTCTCGGCGAATGCGCGCTTGGAGAAAGAGCTGCGGTTGTCACTTCGAG
>DATEHJ010000477.1:0-5404 GCA_035279645.1 Gemmatimonadaceae bacterium | reverse complement strand
CATCCTCGCCCATGTTCTGGCCATGGTTGATGCCACTCAGGACGTAGTCGGGACGCTCCGCCATTAAGGCTTCGACGGCGAGCATCACACAATCCGTCGGAGTGCCGTCGACCTGCCATCGGCGATCGCCACGGCGTACCGGCCGAATGGGATGGTGCAGCGTGAGTGAATGACTCGTCGCGCTCTGCTCTCGATCGGGCGCCACGACGACGATTTCTCCGAGCGGCTCTGCTGCCTCCTCCATGCACTCCAGGCCGCGTGCCAGGATTCCATCGTCGTTTGTGAGAAGGAGGCGCATCAGCGTTTTGGAGCCTCGCGCGGAGACTCCAGCACGTGCAAGAGGTCACGAAGCTCCTGCTCGATCGCCGTGAGCGCCTCCACCGACAACGCACCGCGCGACACGCGGCGCAACTCGCCCGCTTTGCGATGCTCGTTCAGCTTCTGTCGCGCACCGTCGATCGTGTACTTCTCGGTGTAAAGCAGATGCTTAACGAGCAGAATCAACTCGATCTCTTTGCGCTGATAAACGCGATTTCCCGAGCGATTCTTGGCCGGATTCAAAAAGCGGAACTGACTCTCCCAGTAGCGCAGGACGTGCGCCTTGAGACCGGTGAGGTCGCAGACCTCACCGATCGAGAAGAATTCTTTCACCGGGTCGGATGGGCCGCTCATGCGTCCTGCTCGGCGCGAAGCTCTCGCGCCATCAACTCCTGCGCCGCCAGCCGTGCTGGATAATGATCGAAAAGTATGCGATAGACCATTTCCGCGATCGGCATCTCGACCCCTTCGCGCGCCGCGAGCTCGATGGTGCTCGCTGTCGTCACGACGCCTTCGGCAACGGTCACCTTGCCCGCGCGCGCTTCCTCGAGGGTTTGGCCGCGACCGACGTCGACGCCTAACGCGCGGTTGCGGCTGAGCGTACCGGTACACGTCAACACCAGGTCGCCGATGCCGGCGAGCCCTGCAAAAGTCGATGCTCTCGCCCCGAGCGACATGCCTAACCGCGTCATCTCGGCGAGTCCGCGCGTGATCAGCGCCGCACGCGAGTTGAAGCCGAGTCCGACGCCCTCGAGGATCCCTGTCGCAACCGCCATGACGTTCTTGAGCGCGCCACCCAGCTCGACTCCGACCACGTCGTCGTGCGTGTAAATGCGAAAGCTTCCGCCGCTCAGCACCTCCTGAACGGCGCGAGCGGCGTCCGCCGTGTCCGACGCCGCGACGACGGCTGTCGGTTGTCGCGCGGCCACTTCCGCCGCGAAGCTCGGTCCCGAGAGCGCAACGACAGCGTGGTTAGGTAGCTCCGCCGCGATGACGTCCGTCATCAGCGCCATCGAGCCGAGCTCGATCCCCTTCGATGCGACCGTGACGATCGCGTCACGGTGAATACACGACGCAGCCGCGCGTGCGATCGTGCGCAGATGATTCGAGGGGGTCGCGTACACCACGAGTCGTGCGCCGTCGAGCGCGACGGCTTGCTCATGCGTTGCCTCTAGCTGCGGCGACAAGCGCGCGCCGGCGAGGAATCGCGTGTTCTCGTGCGTGTCGTTGATCGCCTGCACGACGTCGGACTCGTACGCCCAGATTCGGACGTCGTGGCCGGCCGAAGCCAGCAAGTCGGCGAGCGCCGTGCCCCAGGCGCCCGCGCCGATCACGGCACAGCGCATCACGTGGCGAAGCGGGTGGCGACCAGCACCGCGAGCACGACGACGAGTCCAATCGCGAGCGCTGCCGCCATCCGCCGTGACGGCGGCGCGCCACCCGCCTTTCCGAAACGGTGCTCTTCCCCCTTCCGGAGACGACCGATGTTCGCGCGATGCGTCCAGTACACGAATAGCGCGACGAGCAGGCTGATCGTGAACACGGGAGACTTCGGCCCGAGCGTGACGCCGATCAGCACTGGAAGCAGCGTCGCGCTGATCAGCGATCCGAGCGACACGTAGCCGCTGGTCAGCAGCACCACCGCGAACACGATGAGGACGAGTAACGTTTGAATCGGGGCGAGCGCGAGAAAGACACCCGCGGCGGTGGCTACTCCCTTGCCACCGCGCTTGAAAAGTAGAAACACCGGGCGTGTGTGGCCGAGAATCGCCGCAACGCCGCACGCGATAGCGACCCACACTGCAGGAGCATTCGAAATCGTGTAACGCGGGAGGAGCAAGACTGGCAGCGCGCCCTTCGCGACGTCGATCGCAAACACCACCAGCCCGATCTTCGTGCCGAGCACTCGAATCACATTCGTCGCGCCCAGATTGCCCGAACCGTGCTTCCGGAGATCGACGCCTCGCGCCTTACCGGCGAGGTACGCCGAAGGGAACGATCCGGCGACGTACGCGAGCGCGACTGCCAGAGCGGGATGCATGGTGGCCGGTCAGCCCGCCTTTCGACGCATGACTACACGGAGCGGATTGCCGGTGAAGCCCCACGACTCGCGAAAGCCGTTATGCAGATACCGCACGTAGTGCTCCTCCACGAGCTCGGGGTGGTTCCCGAATACGGCGATCGTCGGCGGCGACGTTTGCACCTGCGTCGCATAGTTCAGCTTCACTTCCCGGCCGGCCGCCTGCGGCGGTTGTAGGCGAGCCAACAGTTCGCCGAGGCGCTCGTTCACTTCGGACGTCGCGATGCGCTTTTGCCTCTCCTCGTCGACCGCGAGAATGAGATCGAGAACGCGCGTCACCCGCAAGCCAGTTTTCGCGGACGTGAAGAGGAATGGAACGAAATTTAGATACGGCGCTTTCTCGCGCGCTTTTTTCTCGAAGCGGGCTGCCGCCTTGTCATCCCTCTCCGCCAGGTCCCACTTATTGACAACGACGATCAGGGCACGCCCCGCCTCCCACGCCAGCGCCGCGATCTTGAGATCCTGATTCTCGAAGTCGCCCTCCGTCGGCTCGACGAGCAGCAAGCAGATTTCCGCGCGCTCGATCGCCCGACGCGTGCGAAGCGCGGAATAGAACTCGATTCCCTCTTCAATGCGGCTCTGGCGCCGCAATCCCGCGGTGTCGATGAAGACGAGATCGCGCCCGTGGTAGCGCATCGGCGTGTCGATCGCGTCGCGTGTCGTTCCCGCGACGTCCGAGACAACCAGGCGATCCTCACCGAGCAACCGATTCACAAATGATGACTTCCCCACGTTAGGCCGTCCGACCACGGCAATACTCAGCGAGGTGTCTTCCTCGACGAGAGCCGTCGGGAGGTGCTGCACGACGGCGTCGAGCAGATCCCCCGAGCCGTTCCCGTTGTTCGCCGAGACGGGAATCGGATCTCCCAAACCGAGCGAGTAGAATTCGTAGAAGTCGGTGCTGCGTGGGTTGTCGACCTTGTTCGCGACGAGCACCCACGGCTTGCCCGACGTGCGCAGAATTTCCGCCACGTGCGCGTCACTCGGATGGAGGCCAGCGATAGCGTCGACGACGAAGAGCAGGAGATCGGCCTCGCCCATCGCCTGCCCGACCTGGCGCCTGATCTCGATATCCATCGGGTGATGCGGGTCGTCGGACACGCCTCCTGTGTCGACGAGCCAGAACGCGCGCCCATTCCAATCGGCGCGCGCGAAGTGGCGATCGCGTGTCGTCCCTGCTTCCTCGGAAACAATCGCCGTGTCGCGGCCGACGATGCGATTGAAGAGCGCGGATTTGCCGACGTTAGGGCGTCCGAGCAGCGCGACGACAGGAATGCCGGCGTCTTTCATGCCGCCGCGTCACCATCGCGTGCTCGGGCGTGGTCGGCACCGGTTTCGCCCGACAGCACGTCGATGAAGTCGTAGGATGGATACACCGGCATCGGCAGCGCTTCTCGCACCTCGATGAACGATTGCTCATCGAGGAACACGCCGTCATCGTTGATCGACTCGGCGGGGATGAGCGCCATGTCGAGGTCGTAGCGATCCGCGAGCGCGCGCCGCATGTCGGCGCCGACCAGCAGACCGGCGGTGGTCGTCGTCGGACCGAACAACGAATTCTCCATGCAGATCAGCTCGAACCGCGCGCCCGTCGCCGCAGTGAGCTGGTCGAGCAGCTCAGGCATGAGCGGCGCCATGGAAACGCCGGTAACGACGCCTATCCGTCGCCCCGGCAGGGGCGGCAGTCTCGTTAGGCCGTCGCGCACCCGATTCCGCAGCGACGTCACGGAGCCGACACCGTTCTCGATCTGTGCGAAGTCACCGTAGTGCGACGCATCCGGCAGCGGTTGGCCCGCGAGGAGGTAGAGTTCGTCCGACCCGAAGACCCACGTCTCACCTCGCTCACGCCGCGCGCGCCCCGACCACTGAGCGGCTACTTCGAGCAGCCCCGCGGCGCGCTCCGCATCCATCGGCGTGCCCGTGTAGAGATGCGAGAACTGCGTCAGCCCCACGGGCACGATGGCTACAGATAAGACGGAGTCGTGGAGGGACCAGAGGTCCCTCAACGACTGCTCGAGGACATCGCCGTCGTTGAGCCCCGGGACGATCACCATCTGGCAGTGGAACTGAATGCCGCCGTCGGCGAGGCGCGTGAGCTGCGCAACGATGTCCGGAACGCGAGCGTTGTTGAGGAGGACCTTCCGCGCCTCCCATGGCGTAGCATGCACCGAGATGTAGAGCGGTGACAACCGGTATTCCAGAATGCGGTCGATGTCGCGCTCCTTCACGTTCGACAGCGTCGCGAAGTTACCGTACGCGAACGACAGGCGGTAATCGTCGTCGCGCACGTAGAGGTTCTTGCGCAATCCGGGAGGCAACCCCTCGATGAAGCAGAACTCGCACCGATTAGCGCAGCGGCGCACGGTCGGCGGGACGAGTTCGACGCCGATCGCCTCGCCTTCGGGACGCTCGATCTCGTAGACGACCTCTTCACCGCTCGGGAGGCGCGCTTCGAGCACCAGGTCGTCGTCAGCCGCGAGAAATTCCCAATCGAGGAAATCTCGAAGCTCGCGACCATTCACCGACAACAGTTCGGTTCCCGGAACAATCTCGAGCTCTTCAGCGATGCTTCCCGCTCGTACTTTGCTGACGCGAACCATGGTTCGCCCGGGCCCCCGCCATCAGTGCAATGAGGGAAGATCACCGATCTTCCCCCAGCGCGTAGGTTCGCCCGCGACGTGGCGCCGCGAGTGCTCACGCAAAGTAGGAGGTCAGTAGAGCGAAAACAAGGCAGTTGAGTGACTTCTGCATTCCAGCAAAAGTAGAACCGAATGACAAGAGCGCCCACCAAAATGGTAGGCGCTCTAGGGCCAACAAGGGTTCGAAACCGTCAACTCTTCGGCTTGATCGTCGTCAGGTCGACGAGCGGCGCGTATCGGAAAGCGGCGATGCCCGCCCCTGCTGCGCTTACTCGGAAACGACCGCTCTGCCCCGCGGCAACGGGGCCGACGGTCGCCGTCTGCGATGCCATCGCCTTTCCACTGAGGTCGACGAAGTCGACCTTCA
>DATEHJ010000476.1:0-6207 GCA_035279645.1 Gemmatimonadaceae bacterium | reverse complement strand
CCCTGAGCGTCGCCAAACGAGTCCATCCATAACTACGCGACCGCTGCATCGAGCGTAGTGCGCTCGCCTGGCGATGAGCTTCGCTGACGAGGCCTCCCCCCGCGGCGCCAGAGCTCGACCTGGAGAATGAGCCATACTATGAGAACGGGAACCGTCTTCGCTCGAACGGCGAACAGATAAGATCGAGCGGCCGGTGGCATCGCGCTGCTGTTCACGAGGACCGTGCACAGAAAGACGAAACCGAGCACCAGCCACCGCCACGATGACGGGTCGTCGACTGAAAACCACACGGCGACGCCAGTCAAGGCGATGACAAAGCTCGGACTCTCCGACTGATGGTTGAACAGAACGCAGAACAGAAGGAGCGACGCGAGGAAACGGAGCTTCCATTCACGCTGGACAGATGCTCCGCCACGCACAACGAGTGGCGCGAGCAGAATCAGCGTCCCGGCGAGCTGCTGCGGCCACGCCGCCCACGACACACCAAACCACAAGCGCATGTGCTGCATGACGGAGAAGCCCGGGTCTCCGGAGTCGTGCCGCACGACCGCGAGCCACGCGCCGTATTGCTGCAGCAGCCACGCGGGTCGCACGACGACGAGTGGGGCAACCAGTATGATCAAGCCCGCGACCAGGCACCACACGACAAACCGGATACGTGTCGCGCGGAGCAGCGCAAACGTCACGGCCGCGATGGGGAACAGCTTGACGAACGTGCCCAGAGAAAGAGCTGCCGCCGCGCCCGCGTCGTGCCCACGCTCGAGCTCCGTGAACGTCAGCACGATCAGACCGGCGATGAGGGCATTGGATTGCGCGTTCTGCAGAGAGCCGAACATCTCAACGAGGACGATGCCCCGCGCGAGCGTGGCTCGCGGCGACGGCAGGAGTCGCCCGATCGCCCAATAGAGCGTCGCCGCATTCAGTGCGTTCCAAACGAGGACGCCTAACGCGAATGGAAGAATCGCGAAGGGGGCGAACAGAAACGCAAAGCCGGGTGTGTACTTGAAGCGATCCATCCCGGGCCGACTCTCAGCATACATGTCCTGAGCGGCCGCGAGATGCGTCGAGGCAGTCCGGAATATGTCGAAATTGTGCTCGTGCCGGAGCACGGGACGCACGCTAGCCGCGAGCGTCGCGGCGATCCAGAGCACCAGCGTGAGCTGACCAGCGCGCGTCGAAATGACTGCCAAGAAAGGGCGACGCATTCGCTCCGGCTCGCCTTTTAGAGCCAAGTCACTGCCCGGTAAGCGCGATAGTCCTCGCCGAACGCCGCTTCTAAGACCTTCGATTCCCTTCGCGCACGCCGCACCTGCATCGGAAGGCTGATCGCCAGTGTCAAGAAAAAGAGCGGGCGGCCAATGAACACGAGCAGGCCGATCCACACCAGCCCAGCAAACAGGTAGATGGGATTGCGAATCCGCGAATACAAGCCGTGCCTGACGAGGGAATGCGCACGCGCAGACCACGTGAGCGCGTCGCCGAGCTGGATCCGTGCGATCGTCCAGAGAACGAAGGCGCCCGCGGTGAGCGTCGCCCCGACAAGATGGTGCGTCCGCCACGCCCCGTGATCGATCTCGAAGAACCAAATCGCCATCAAGTAGGTGAGCGCCACGAGTACGACTAGTGGCCCGATCAGCCGTTTCATCCCACGTCTCCTCCGGGGCCGCCGTTAATGATTGATAATGCCCGCAACATCGATTCCGGAAGGATGCTAACGAGAGCGTAGTTCGTAAGGCGCCGTCGACACACGAAGCGCGGAAAGGAGGTCAAGATCTCTTAGCGCGATGGCGCCGTCGCCTCGATGAGTGCAGTGGTATCCTTCGCGAGGTGCAATCCTCGGAGGGTGCGTGCGCATCGTCGCCACAACATTTCTCGCAGCAACCTTCGCCGTCGCCGCATGCCACCGCGCGTTTGTCGATCGCGCTCGTTGCGCTCAGGACCTGCGCGACTATGAGGATCGCCTCCGAGTGGAGCGCGATTCGGTCAAGCAATCAAAGCTCATTGCGGAAGCAGATTCAGACGCCGCTCTCGCAGGCCGCACCGCACAGCAGCGAATGGTGATTCACGACTTGCTCTCGTACTCTGCGCGCTCGAGGTTGGCGCCCCGAGGCGCACGCAGTGGCAGGATCGCTGAATTCGTTTGCGCTGATAGCACGCAGTAGGCAACGGTGCACTGCGCTCAGAGGCGGTAACGCAGCGCCAACGTCGCGGTAGTCCCGTACAGTTCGCGCTGGATGCATGTGTGTGAGGTGCCGACATAGTCGCCAAAGGGCGCGTTATTCAGGTTGAGCCCTTGTAGAACCAGCTGTGTGTTGGCCTTGCGCGCCACGTCGAGCGATGCATCGACCTACGTATGCGGCATCATGTACGTATCGCCGCTACTGGGGCTCGGCGTGCCGTCGCCGACCTTGTAGATGTACGGCCCGTTGTACTGCGTGGTCACGCGTGCCGTGACGATGTAGCGCGCGTATGTCGCCGCGACGTTGTAGTTCCATTCCGCCTGGCGCCGCAGGTTCATCGACGCGCGTGTCGGCGTGGAGGTGTTCGAGTGCGTCCACGTCCCATTCGCGTCCAGTCCAAGTCCGTTCAAGGCCGAAGGCAGGAACGAAAAACGCTGTTGCCACGCTGCCTCGACGCCGGTGAGCGTGCCACGCGTTGCGTTCGTCGGCCGGCTGCCATTGTAGCCGTCGTGAGGCGCTCCGACATACGTGAAGCTCTCGGAATAGATGTAGGTCGAGATCTGTTTCGCGAAAACACCAACGGCAGCGAGTCCGACGCTCGGCAGAAAGTGCTCGAACGGACATCCTCGTTCACAGACGTCATCGGCTTGAGGTTCGGGTTGCCCGCCGAGAGCGCATTGCGATCGGTGGGCAGCGCGCCAGACGCGACGGAGACCGTCGGCGCAAGGTCGCTGTAGCGGGGACGCGCGATCGACGTCGTTAGGGCGACGCGGAGATTGGTCTCGTCGTCGAGCGCGTAGCGGAGCTGCGCGTTCGGAAACACGTTCACGTACGACTTGCCACCGCTCAGCGGCCGCGTGCCGGTAATCGTGTTGTTTGGTCCCACCACCGAACCAAACGAGTCGTAGGATGTCTCTTCAGCGCGCGCACCGAGCAGGAAATGCGCCCCGTCGATGTCGATGCCGTACGATGCATACTCCGACACTATCTGCTCGTGTCCCGAAAAGGTCGCCAGCTGGGCGGCAAGCACCGTCGCCGGGTCCACGACGAGCACCGGGTTGTTCTCGACGTACGCTTCGGACGCCTTCTCGTCGGCGACATGGCGATCGGATAATGCCCAGCGTAGTGATGCGCGTTCGTGAAACCTCCGAGTACATGCGCAAGCGTGAATGTCTGCCCCGGCGCCAAGAGGTAATTCAGGATGTTGGGATTGAAGCTCTTCTCTTCATACCGGAACTTTGCGCCCAGTTTGAACGTGGCCGCGTAGCTGCCAGTCGAAACCGGCATCGTTAGGTTGACGCTCGTACCGTAGTCGTTGCCTCTCGCATCTTCCGGGTTCGACACCTTCAGCGACTTGAAGACGAACTTCGTCGGATCGGAATACGTGCCGGCGGGGCTGATCGTCGGATAGAGCGGACTGCTCCAGTCATACGTGCCGGCGAGCCCCTTTTGCTGGAACGTCAGGTCGCGCGTATTCACGCGCCGGTACTGGTCGAACGAATACGTCGCGTTGTAGTCGAGCACATTCGCGCCGAACAGTGAGCTGCCACGCACGCCATACATTCGCGTCCGGTCGGTCGGGGAGCGGTTCTGGACGTTGCTCGTGGCCGCCATGCCGGCGGTCGCCGTGCCGTGAGACGCGTCGATCGGTGTCGTCGATGACGCCGTGAGCGTGCGGTCCTGACAATAGCGAATCGCATAGTCCTTAAAATTGGCGACGACTCCGGTCAGTGCGAGCGTCGTGTTATCCGTCGGACGCCAGTCGAATCGAACGGTGCCACCCTGCCGGAGACGATCGGTCCAGTATTCGCGGGCGCTCGTGCCAAGAAACGAGCTGCAAAGACGCCGCGTCGGGCTTCGAAGCCGCGCCGTTCGGCGCCGCGCCAACCGCTCCGATTCGCACATCCATTCTTCAATCCCGCGATCGAGGCGGCTGGCCACGCGACGGGTGCGTCGCTCATCACGCACATCACGCAGAACCTGCAGAAGATCCCGACAGTCAGTGGCGCGTCGACGATGCAACTCGCGGATATCACTGGAGCGCAGCAGGCAAGCGCCATCGCAACGGCTGGCTCGATGTCCTTTCACGCGGTCGGCGACAGCGGCCGAAATGCCAAACACCGCAGAGTGTCGTCGCCGAGGACGTCCCGTCGGCCGATCGCGAGACGACTCGCGTTATGCGGCCAACGCGTCACGCGCGCGTAACGAACGCGTGATCGGACCGCTTGGAAATCCTTGTGCGAGCCGCCAGCTCCTGCTGCTCGCCTGGTAGTACCAACGACCAATGTCTGACGATCGCGCGCGAGCGAGATCTTCAAACATGGATGACCGCTCCGGTGTGCATCATCGACATGTAAGAAGGACTTCCATTCGGGAGGAGACGACCATGACAACTTCGCGAGGGCCTTTGCGCCGTGGTTCTCACGTGCGGAGTAGTCTTGCTGCCCACTTCTGCTGGCGCGCAGTACGGCGGAGTGTCGGACAAGTCAACGTCGGCCGCCGAACAATAATGGGCACCATTCCCGTGCGGGACGTGCGAAAAGGCAGGGATCAGTCTTGAATTCAGCCAGTCAGCAAACAGGCGTGCCGAGGCGCAAGGTTTCACCGTCGCTCGCGTGCGGAACCTCACTCAACGAGAGTGTCGCGCGCATCCCAGTGCTCGATGCTGAGCTGCCGGATTCGGAGGGCTACATCCCGTCGCAAGTGCTCTGGTTCGTGCTCAGCCCGTTAGGCAGAGAGAAAGGCGAACAGCTGGTGTTGCTCCGCTATGCGACGCCGGTGTCCGCGATCGCGTATGGGGTCGGACAATGGTGAGCCGCATCCGCGTTGAGGATTGCCTCACCGGCGTCACTGCGACACGTGATCGATTACGATCTCGTCGCCAATGAGCGAGAGGACCCACCCCTCGTCCGGATCCGGTTGAAGCACCGCAACGAGGATGTCTGACCGGCTCTCGAGACCGGCGCGAAAGGCATCCGCCGGCGTGCGTCGGAGAAGCGCTTCCGTGACGCCGAGCGCGCAACCCCTCCGATCGACGCCTCTAGCAGCCCATGATACGAGTGCGAGCTGCCGGTCGATGCGTGTTTCGGTGACTGGGCTCAGATGCCGCCTGAACCAGTCGCGCATGATCCGATTGTGTTCCGGATAGTCCCGGGCAACCTGAGCCGAGTCCATAGGACACTGTGATCCTCGTGACTCCCACTCACACGAAACCATGTGTCCAGTTGTAACGCCACGGGATACTGCCAAGGTCAAGCAATCTTAGCTCAGCGGCCTCGGCACGAAGCGGCGACGCTCGTCATCGTAGCGACAGGTTCAAAGCGTTAGGGTATTGCCGTATACTGGTTCGTTACAGGTGTGTCTGAGGGTTCTGCCTCGCTGTGAGCGAGGTTGGGAGGGGTCGATGAAGGCTCCGTATGCAGCTACGCGCCGGTTCTGCGCCGACGGAAAGATCTGGACCGTGTACGAGCTCCCCCGCGTGGCGCTCGTCTTCGAGGCAGGACTCGACGAGCGACACCTCCATGGGTATCCGCGGAACTGGCGCACACTCGATGATGAGAAGTTGTTTGCCCTGTCCGTGGGCCCGAGCTAGCGCGCAGTTAGGCGGCGCTATGTCGACGCTATAGTTGCGGTAGACGCCAGGCGGTGTTGCGTCGGTCACGCGAGGGGTTTTCGCGCGTGCTCATTCGCGAGTGCGAAGTCCTGGCGTAGACCGTTAGGAACCGTCTCATCGCGCTCCTTGCCGGCGGGACCATGGGTGAACGGCGCAAGCTTCCCCTGCAACCATGCGTCGCGCGCCGCGGCGGCAAGATTCGGCAGTCCCTCAACTAGAAGCAGCTTAATGAGACGCCGCTGAAGCACTGTGAGGCGCTGCGTCATGGGGCTCGACGTCACGGCAATTCGAGTGTGATGCCTGGGCGAAGCAGCACGGCCTGTGTGTTGTCGTACGTCACGCCGATCGAGTACCAGATGTGCGGTCCGCGTCTGTAGCGTATGCCGACCATCGCCACCTGTTCGGCGCCGGCAA
>DATEHJ010000475.1:0-3080 GCA_035279645.1 Gemmatimonadaceae bacterium | reverse complement strand
GCTCCCGGACGCTCGGAAGCTCGCGACGACGGCGGAAACCGCCGCGCTCGGCGCCAACGTCCTCCTGCGGCCGATCGTTGAACGTTTCATCATGCCCAGCGCTGCCTACGTGGCTGGCCCCGGCGAGCTCGCGTATTTCGCGCAAGTCGGCGCCGCGGCGGACGTCTTGCAAGTACCGGCGCCGCTTGCGCTGCCGCGGTGGTCCGCGACGATTCTCGAGCCCCGCATCGAGCGACTGCTCGAGCGCATCGGCGTCTCGCGCGACGAGCTGCGCGATCGACATGCGGTGGAAGCACGCGCTGCGAGGGCCGCACTACCCTCTGAGATCGGCGATGGCCTGCGCCGGTTGCGCCGCGAGCTCGAGGCCAATCTGGCCGCGCTCGAAGTTGCCGATCGTGACGTGCTGGTGCCACCGGCGTCTCTCCAAGGATTGCGTCGGTCGTTGCTGCACCGGATCGAACGTGCCGAGCGGCGCTACGCCGCGGCGATGAAGCGGCGAGAGACGAGTATGATGCGTGACATCGCGACGGCGTCCGGCGCGCTATTTCCGGACGGAAAGCGACAGGAGAGAGTGCTGAACTTCGTTCCCTTTCTCGCACGTTATGGGACGCCTCTGCTCGATCTCATGCGCGCCGAAGCCGAGCGCCATGCGTCGACGCTGGTGAGCGCGAACTCATTCGAGATCGGCGCGCCGGTGGCGGAGCGCGTGTGACGACGGAAACGATAAGTCAGCCCGAATCGAGGACACCACACAAGCCAAGAGGGTCGGGAGGTGCCGCGGCGCTCGTCGCATCGGGCATTCTCGCCTCGCGACTGCTTGGCGTCGTTAGGCAGTCTCTGATGGCGCGGTACCTCGGGGCCACGACGGGAATCGCCGCCGACGCCTTCATGGCGGCGTTCAAGATTCCCAATTTGCTGCAGAACC
The DNA here is from genome assembly GCA_035279645.1 of Gemmatimonadaceae bacterium. GTDB lineage: Bacteria > Gemmatimonadota > Gemmatimonadetes > Gemmatimonadales > Gemmatimonadaceae > AG2. The sequence continues at coordinate 2,155 of DATEHJ010000475.1, read as the reverse complement.
TGTTCGGCGAGGGCGCCCTCTCCGCCTCATTCATTCCCGTCTACAGCAACCTGCTCGCGCGCAACGAGCGCGAAGAAGCCGGGCGCGTCGCTGGCGCGGTTGCAGCAATTCTGGCGCTCGTCACTGCTGGACTGGTACTCCTCGGCGTCTGGCTGGCGCCGTTGCTCATCCCGGTCATTGCGCCGGGGTTCAGCGGCGACAAGCGCGATCTGACGATTACGCTGACCCGAATACTGTTCCCCGGCGCCGGCGTCTTCGTGTTATCCGCGTGGTGTCTCGGTGTACTCAATAGTCACCGGCGCTTCTTTCTGTCGTACGCGGCCCCTGTGCTTTGGAACGTGGCGATGATCGGCGCCCTCCTTGGATTCGGCGGGCGGCAGGACCGTATTCATCTCGCGATCACGTTAGGCTGGGCGTCGGTCGCCGGGGCGGCTTTCCAGTTTCTCGTGCAGTTGCCGGTGGTGCTGAGGCTCATCCCAGGACTTCGCCTGTCACTCGACTACACCCGGGCGAACGTACGGAAAGTCCTCGCGAACTTCACACCGGTGTTTTTCAGCCGCGGGATCGTTCAGGTCAGCGCATACGTCGACCAGTTGCTTGCGAGCCTATTGCCGCAGGGCATGGTTGCACTACTCGGGTATGCGGTCACGATCTACACCCTGCCCGTGAGTCTATTCGGCATGTCGATCTCGGCGGCCGAATTGCCGGAGATGTCGAGCGTGTTGGGCGACGAGTCGCAGATCGCGACGATGTTGCGAGAGCGGTTGAACGTGGGCTTGCGGCGCATCGCGTTTTTCGTGATTCCCTCGGCGGCCGCGTTTCTGGTGCTCGGCGATGTCATCGCGCGCGCCCTGTTCCAGAGCGGCAGGTTCAATGAGACAGACACAGTCTTCACCTGGGGTATTCTTGCTGGGTCGGCAGTTGGTCTGTTGGCGAGCACGCTCGGACGTCTCTATTCGTCGACCTATTACGCGTTGCACGACACACGCACGCCGCTTCGCTTCGCGATTGTCCGAGTGACGCTAACGACAGTGCTCGGATACCTCTTCGCGATTCCACTCCCGGGATTGCTCGGCATCGATCAACGTTGGGGCGCCGCCGGCCTTACGGCCTCAGCGGGCATCGCTGGCTGGATCGAGTTCCTGTTGTTGAGGTCACGCCTCAATCGGCGGATCGGCGTGACGGGGTTGCCGAAGAAATATGTCGCCGTGCTCTGGATATCGGCGGCGGTTGCCGCGGGATCCGCGCTCGCTCTGCGCCGAGGGTTTGCGACAACGCAGCGGTTCCTATTTGCGGGAATTGTTCTCGGCACATTCGCGCTCGTGTACGGCGCAATGACGCTCCTTCTGCGCATTCCCGAAGCGCGGGCGCTGCTCGCTCGTGTGAGCCGACGCTGACGCGATGAGCCGACGAGTCCGACCGGGCCTCGAACGGGATAGCCGCATGCGCCAAGAATGAGAAGGTAGAGCGCCCGCGGTATTATTCGGGATATGGCAGGCGTCGCCGATTCAATTCTCGAAAAAATCCCACATTTGCCGGAGTCGCCCGGGGTTTACCTCTGGCGCGACTCCAATGGAACGGTGCTGTACGTCGGCAAGGCAAAGCGGCTGCGCTCGCGCGTTCGGAGCTACGTCAATCCCGATCAGTTCACGAGCGTCAGAACGATCGCGCTGATGCAGCAGACATCGTCACTCGACACGATCGTCGTGCCGAGTGAGGCGCACGCGCTCATTCTCGAGGCGAACCTCATCAAGGAGTACCACCCGAAGTACAACATCGCGCTTCGGGACGACAAGTCGTACCCGTATATCAAAGTCACGATCGCCGAGCCGTTTCCGCGAGTCTATGTGACGCGGCAAGTCGTCGACGATGGCTCGCGCTACTTCGGACCGTACACCGACGTCGGCGCGATGCGTCGAGCGCTCAATGTCGTGAAGCGGATCTTTACCGTGCGCTCGTGCACCTACGACCTTCCGAAGGTCGCGCCGGAACGGCCATGTTTGGATTATCACATTGGGCGCTGCAAGGCGCCGTGCGTGTTGCTGCAATCGCAAGCCGAATATGGCGCGATGATCGACGAGGTGATCCTCTTCCTCGATGGCCGTGCCGATGAAGTGATGCGCCGGGTAAAGGAGCGGATCCGCGTCGCCGCGGA